>NZ_JBHMFC010000077.1:0-117107 GCF_042427585.1 Mariniflexile ostreae
GAACTTCGGGAAGCAATAAATTGGCTATGGATAGTAATGAATCTGGGAGCATAAATATTTTTGATTCAAAGTTCTTTAATTTTTAGTTACTCCACAACTTTTTGTGTTGACCCGTCAAAGGGGTCAAGGATCAAGTCGTTTTAGGCAAAAATTCTAGTTAATCTATACAGGAAGAATTCTATTTTCTCACACCTCTAAATTGAGCTCTAAAGGCTTTAATTTTAGAACTCAAAAACCACACAAAAAACTGATATTTTCTTCACTTAAATTACTAGAGACCGCTCCACAAACAAAAACCCCTCAAGACTCTGAGGCGCTCCCCCCAGAATCTAAAGGACAAAGCAAAACGAACCTAAAGCAGTTCTCGCAACATCTTTACAGCTGTTTCTGCTGTGATATCTCGTTGTGGTGACCCGAACATTTCGTAACCGACCATAAACTTCTTTACAGTAGCACTTCGCAATAAAGGTGGGTAAAAACTCATGTGCCAATGCCAATGCCCGTTAGCCTCGCCATCTGTTGGCGCTTGATGGATACCGCTAGAATATGGAAAGGATGTATTAAACAATTTATCGTAAGCTTTCGTTAATACCGAAATCGCTTCGGCAAAATTTAAAGCTTGCTCGTCACTCATTGCTAAGATATTAGCTTGCACTGCTTTAGGCACAATCATGGCTTCAAAAGGCCAAATGGCCCAAAACGGCACCAACACCACAAAATCATTATTCTGAAAAATAATACGCTCGTTCTTTTCTAGTTCCTGAGCTAGATAATCTCCTAAAAGACTACTCTTATTAGCCTTATAATACTTAGCCTGTTGGGTGTTTTTCTTATCAACCTCATTTGGAAGTGTCGACTGGCTCCATATTTGGCCATGCGGATGCGGATTGCTACAGCCCATAACAGCACCCTTATTTTCAAAAATTTGAACATAATTAATATCTGGATTTTCTGCCAAAAGTTTAAATTCTTTTTGCCAAGCGAAAACCACTTTCTGAATTTCATTAGGATTCATATGCGCCAAACTCTTGGAATGATCTGGACTAAAGCAAATCACTTTACAAATTCCCGTTTCGCTTTGCGCCTTCATTAAACCATCTTCCACTAAAAAGGTTTTAGAATCACTTTGCAAGGCTGCAAAATCGTTGGTAAACACAAAAACATCTTCGTAATTAGGGTTTACTTCTCCGTTAATCCTTGTGTTTCCAGCACACAAATAACAGGTTTCGTCATAGGTTGGTCTTTTCTCATTTGACACGGCTTCATTTTGACCTTGCCATGGCCTTTTAGCACGATGCGGCGACACCAAAACCCATTCCCCTGTTAATATATTTAATCGTTTATGTGAGTAATCCTGTAAATCTGTATTCATTATATTATTTTTTTATGTTCTATGCCTTAGGAATGAAAATATCTTAAATCCATCTTGATTAAGAGAGATAAAAACTTATATGCTTTTCAAATAAAAAACACTTTATTCTGTCTTTGCTTTTAAGCTTAGCAACCCTGCGTTCGAGATCATCTATCAACCTATTTCTATAATTCCAATACCTCTCCAACTATACCAATCCTGCTCCGTTGGATAAAGACACGGCATAAATTGAACAGGCTTTATTAAATTTATTTTGATATGCTTTGGCTACAGATTCTTGAAACTGTTTGGAGCCACTTTTTAAAACCAAATTAATAGTACAGCCCCCAAAACCACCGCCCATCATTCTAGCACCGATAACTTGGCCACTTGCTTTTGCTTCTTCTACAAGAAAATCCAACTCGTCGCAACTTACCTTGTATTGATTTGAAAGTCCGTAATGTGACGCATACAATAATTTACCAAGGGCCTCCATATTATCGGTTTTCATTGCATTTCCGGCATCAATCGTTCTTTGATTTTCTTGAACCACGTATAGTACCTTTTGATAATCTTCTTCAGATATTTTATCTTTTATACTCAACAAATCCTTTTCTGAAGCATCTCTTAGCGCAGGAATATGTAGCATTTTTGAAACGGACTCGCATACCGAGCGCCTATTATTATAAGCACTATCAGACAAACTGTGTTTCACATTGGTATTGACCAACACCAGTTCATGGTCTTTAAAATCAATCTTAAAAGGTGTCGCCTGAATAGTTCTACAATCTAAAAGCAAAGCATGATCTTTAACTCCAAACATACTGGCATATTGATCCATAATCCCACAGTGGACGCCTGCAAAATTATGTTCTGCTTTTTGAGAGATATAAATCATATCCTTTTTAGACAGCTTTAAACCAAAGGTTTCGTTCAATCCCACAGCTACACTATTTTCTAAAGCAGCAGAAGAAGATAAGCCAGCACCACCAGGAATATCACCACCAAAAACAATATCAAAATTTCCTATTTCAATACCTTTTTTTTGTATTTCAGAAACCACGCCCAGAATATAATTTCCCCAGTGGCCACTTGCCAAAGGCTTAACATTATCTAGCGAGAACTCAATACCGCTATCCTTATCTGCAGCAAAAGCAGTAGAAACTGCAGCATCACTTTTTTGTATAGCAGCCACGATCCCTCTATCGATGGCGGCAGGAAACACAAACCCTTCGTTATAATCGGTATGTTCACCAATAATATTTATCCTTCCCGGAGAAAAAACCAGTAAAGGTTCTGTCTGGAATTTACTCTTAAACTTCGCTTTAATTCTTGCAACCATTGTGTTGTCCATCTTCAATTAGGATTTAATTCAAAAAAATGAATGTTATTGATTTATTATTTTTAGTGCCCAGGTTAAACTATAACGCTCATCCGGTTTTAACACCTGAAGGCCTATTTGATTATTAAAACTATCGGAAACCCCTGTGGTAGGTTCAATGGCAATAGTATTTTCTTTAGGCGGCGTGTACATTTGTAAAAAATTATCTTTAGAAGTCGCTTTAATTTGCAAATCATAATCAGGCGTCTTAAACACTATCGTATCTGCATCCAAAATGTAACAGTCATCCAATTGCTGGTCTTTCACCTCGAACATATCGACCGGACTGATTGGCTCGATACCTGTGGTAATATTTCTATCGCCTAAAATCACTTTTTGATGGGAATTAAAGTCAACCGTACTGTTATACAAATCACTTGACGAAAAATAAGGATGCCACCCCAATGTAAATGGAAAAGCTTTGGTATCTGTATTGGTAACAGAAACTTTTAAGCTTAAGTCCTTTTCAGTGATGGTATATTCCAATTGGATAATATATTTATAAGGAAACCCCATAGATTCCTTTTCTTCAATATATTGTAGGATAACCGACGCGCCAGATTCTGATTTTTTTTGCTCTACAATCTCGAACCTTTTATTGTACACCAAACCGTGCAAGGCATTATGCTCTTCTTTTTGATTGATTTCAAAAGCATAAGCCCGCCCATTAAAAGCATAAGCACCATCCTTAATTCTATTTGCAAAAGGAAATAGAATGGAAGAAGCATAGGTTGTAGCATAAGACAAGGGAGACAGATTTTTTATTACAGCATGTCCATTTAATGTTAGTTCTTGCAAACTCGCCCCTTGGTCTAAATGGATTTTGGCATAAACCTTATTTTTAGAATGTTTTAGCTCTAATAAGTGTAATTCTTGATGGTGATGGATTTTGTACACAGCGTTTCGTTTTTAATACTATAAGGAGTTCCTTACAATAAGGTTATTCGTATTTTCTATTTTGAGTTGTTCTTTATTCAGTATCATCTCTGCTAATCGTTTTCCCATAGCATTAAAATCTGTAGAAATGGTTGTAATGCCACCTTCAACAATTTCCTTTAGTAAGGTGTCGTTATATGAAATCACTCCTATATCATCTTTAAGTTTCAACGATTTATGTTTCATTTCTTTAATAATTTTCAAAAGCATCTTATCTTCAGGAACAATATACAACTCTCCTTTTTCGAGTGGTTTCTTTTTTAAATCCCCAACCACATCATAAGCCAACTGGTGTTCTTCACAAAACATAACAAAACCCGAGCGCATCCCTTCTGGTTGTTTCTTTTGGCAAAAAATCAAGATTAACTTTTTATAATTTTTTATATACACCAATGCCTTATTGAGATTTATATAAATATCTTTTTCAAAATTTTGATAAATAGCAGAGTACACCGATAATTCCTCATGCATTTGGTCTAAAATATACACTTTTTCTTTGGGTAGTATGTGTATATACGACTTGGTGTTTTTTAAATTGGCAGGCATGATCACATAAAAATTATAGTCTCCAGCATGATCATGAATCAATTTACTAAAAACACCTTCATTAAAATGATGAAAAAAGATATCAACCTGAACATGAGGCCCTAAATTTTCTAAAAACGCATTATAAAGATCCTCTTTAAAAGAATTCAGCTCATCGAAAAGCAAAAATATTTTTTGAGAAACAGTTACATTTTCACTAGAAACATAATACCCTTTACCCACAACAGAATGCACGATACCTCTATTTTTCAACTCATTAAAAGCCATCAAAACAGTATCTCTGGAAAGCTTATGGCTTTTTTTAACATTATTGATTGAAGGCAACCTATCCCCTTTTCGTAACGTTCCAGAAAGTATAGCCTCCTCAATAGAATTGATGATTTGTTTATATTTTGGAACCCCTATTTTCTTTTTGATGTCAATCATAGTCTTATGACAAATATATAGTATTTTTTTATACAAAACCATACTAGACCCTACTAGTTTGATTTTATACGTTTAAAGGATCATTTTTAAAATTAAATTTCTATATTTGGTTTCTTAATTAGAAAACAACTAACTAAACTAAAACCATCACTATGACAGTTGGATTTGATTTTTGGGATTATGCGGTATTTATCGCTTATGCCACTTTAATTTTAGGAGTAGGACTATGGGTGTCGCGAGACAAGAAAGGCCATGAAAAAAATGCAGAAGATTATTTCTTAGCCAGCAAATCTTTACCGTGGTGGGCCATAGGCACGTCGTTAATTGCTGCTAACATTTCTGCTGAACAATTTATCGGCATGTCTGGATCGGGATTTGCTCTAGGTCTTGCCATTGCTTCTTACGAATGGATGGCTGCCATCACCTTAATTATAGTTGGTAAATACTTTCTCCCTATCTTTATAGAAAAAGGACTTTATACCATTCCCGAATTTGTGGAAAAACGATTCTCGACCAACCTTAAAACCATATTGGCGGTCTTTTGGATTGCTCTTTACGTGTTTGTAAACCTAGCATCAGTTTTATACTTAGGCGGCCTTGCCATAGAAACTATTATGGGGGTTGATATGATGTATGCCATTATCGGCCTGGCACTATTTGCCGCGGCATATTCTCTATATGGCGGATTGTCTGCAGTCGCTTGGACCGACGTTATTCAGGTGGTCTTTTTAGTCTTAGGAGGATTAGCAACCACATATTTAGCTTTAAACATGGTTTCTGGTGGCGCAGGCATATGGGCCGGGTTCTCAAAAGTAATGGATGCTGCACCAGAAAAATTCCATATGATTTTGGATGAGTTTAACAATGATGGCACCGATAACGCCAACTATTTGAACTTACCAGGAGTTTGGGTTCTTGTTGGGGGACTATGGGTTGCTAATCTTTACTATTGGGGCTTCAATCAATACATCATCCAAAGAACTTTAGCAGCCAAGTCTTTAAAAGAATCACAGAAAGGGATTTTATTGGCAGCTGGATTAAAAATTATTATTCCTCTTATAGTTGTCGTACCTGGAATTGCAGCTTACGTTATTATTAACGATCAAAGCATATTAGATAGCTTAGGTGAAGCTGGACAGATGAATTTACCTACAGCAGGAGAAGCCGATAAAGCTTACCCATGGCTGTTGCAATTTCTCCCCACTGGCCTCAAAGGCGTGGCTTTTGCCGCTTTAGCAGCAGCTATTGTTTCGTCTTTAGCATCCATGCTAAATTCAACATCTACTATCTTTACTATGGATATTTACAAGCAATATATCAACAAAAACGCAAGCGATAAAGCGACTGTAAACGTGGGGCGTATTTCTGCTGCGGTAGCGCTAATTACTGGTGTTATTATGGCACCACTTTTAGGAGGCATAGACCAAGCCTTCCAATTTATACAAGAATGGACCGGTATTGTGAGCCCAGGCATATTAGCCGTATTCATTTTAGGACTGTTCTGGAAAAAAACAACAAACAACGCGGCCATTTGGGGAGCACTTTTATCCATCCCCATAGCATTGGCCTTAAAATTTATTCCTATTCCTGGATTAGAGCCATGGATGCACCAAATGGGATTAACAGCCGTTTTGACGCTATTGGTGATTATAATTTTAAGTTACTTGCAAAATAAAGGCGCTGATGATGAAAAAGGCATCACATTCACTAAAGACCTATTCAAGACGTCTCCCTTATTTAATATCGGAGCATTTGCCATCTGTATCGTTACTGCTGCGCTCTACGCCTTATTCTGGTAAGATGCATAGGAAAAGCATCCATTTTTAATACTTTTTAAACAAAACAGTAAAGAGTCAAAAAAATCTAAATTCATTTTTAGATTTTTTTGACTCTTTTTTTTAACCATTAAAGAAACCTATAACTTTTGTTAAGTAATAATTAATTTTTCGACTTAAGCTTTAAAGATTTCTATCTTTAGAAAAAACATTTTTATGCAAAAAACATACTACGACCCAGCAGACCTTAAAAAGTTTGGAAAAATAAGTGAATGGAGCCCAGAATTAGGTGCTAAATTTTTTGAATATTACGGAAAGGTTTTCGAAGAAGGCGCGCTTACAGCCCGAGAAAAATCTTTAATCGCATTAGCCGTAGCACACACCGAACAATGTCCTTATTGCATTGATGCTTATACAAAAGACGGACTGCAACGTGGTATCACCAAAGAAGAAATGATGGAAGCCCTACATGTAGGAGCCGCCATTAAAAGCGGTGCCACTTTAGTACATGGTGTACAAATGATGAATAAAGTAAACAAGTTAGACCTTTAAACGATTTATAATTTTTAAATTACGTTTGACCTTTTTTATCTGCGAATCGTAATTTATGGACCATAAACCATACATCATAATATGATAAAAAACTCTCTGCATAAACGCAAAAGCGATCTGGCCAATAGCACTAGACAAGTCGATATCCTATCGAACGGTATTTTTAAAAATGGCGACTTACCAACTTTTAAGGATAAAATTTCTGAAACAGGTCAGTTTCCACTTACAGCCAAAAAATTAGAAATATTACAAATTAATCTAGGCTATATGTGCAATCAAGTTTGCGAACATTGCCATGTAGATGCTGGACCAGACCGAAAAGAGATTATGACCAGAGAAACCATGCAGCAATGCTTGGAGGTTATAAAAAACACAGAAGCACATACTCTAGACTTAACGGGCGGGGCGCCAGAAATGAATCCCGACTTCAGATGGTTTGTAGAAGAAGCATCCAAAGTTGGCATTAAAAACTTTATCGTAAGGTCTAATCTGACCATTATTCGCGCAAATAAAAAATATTATGATTTACCAGAGTTCTTTAAGAAACACCAAGTGCATGTTATAAGTTCGATGCCACACTGGACTCGAGGAAAAACCGACAAGCAGCGTGGGGATGGCGTTTTCGACAAATCTATTAAAGCGCTACAAGACCTTAATGCCATTGGTTACGGAATGCCCGAAAGCAACTTAAAGCTAGACTTGGTTTACAATCCTTCGGGAGCATTTATGCCAAGCGACCAAGCTTCTATGGAAAAGGATTTTAAAAAAGCATTAAAACAAGATTTCGACATCCTGTTCCATAACTTATTCGCCATTACCAATTTACCTATTAGCCGATTTCTAGATTATCTAATTGCTTCAGAAAACTACGAAGATTACATGCATGCACTGGTAGAGGCCTACAATCCAACCGCTGTTCCCCACGTTATGTGCACCAACACCTTGTCTATAAGCTGGAACGGCTATTTATACGACTGCGATTTCAACCAAATGCTGGAACTGCCCGTAAACAGTAAGGTAAAACATATTTCAGAATACAATGAAAATTTACTGGAAGGCAGGAACATTTCTATCTCTCAACATTGCTATGGATGTACAGCAGGAGCAGGAAGCAGTTGTCAAGGAAATATAACCTAAAAACACTTGTCATTTAACACCATTTGACACAAAAGGATGACAGAGTCTCTCCAACAAAAAGGCATCTTACATAACAAATACTATTAAATGAGCGCCATTGATTACCAATGGGCATTAATTATTGTGTCCAGTTTAATGCTATTTTACCTATCGCCCTTAGCTAAAACTACAGATCAATTTTTCAGAGCGGTTAGAAAACAAAAAACGCCCCGTACATTTATCCTTACAGGCAGTTTAATTATCTCGTGGATTTTTGCCAAAAGCATTACCAATGCCGCTAATTTAGGCCTCGAATTTGGTATTGTAGGAGGCGTGGCTTATGCTGGCTATTATCTATCATTTGCCGTTGCAGGTTTAATTATTTACAACATGCGCACCATTGGCGGTTTTGAGAGCATCCACCACTTTCTGGTTTCTAAGTTTGGCAGAGGTGCTATGTCTCTTTTTTCTGTTTTAATTTCAATCCGGCTATTTAACGAGGTGTGGAGCAACACCTTGGTTATCGGTAATTATTTTGGCAGTTCGGGAACACGGCCCTTCTATTTATCGATTATTGTTTTCACCCTTTTAACTTTAGCATATACAATAAAAGGAGGATTAAGCAGCTCTATATTCACAGACATTATACAAATGGGCTTATTCGCTGTGTTATTAATGGTTATCTTATCTCATGTTCTTTCTGTGGAAGACTTTAACACCCAAGACATTATAAGGTCAGGGACCTGGCGTTTTGATTTGGGTCTTAATTTATTTTTTGCAGCTCTAATCCAGTCGTTCAGCTATCCGTTTCATGATCCAGTTTTAACCGACAGGGCGTTTATAAGTTCTCCAAAAGTAACCCGCAAAAGTTTTTTATGGGCAAGTGTTTTAGGCGCCTTATGTATTATATTATTTAGTATTATTGGTGTGTATGCCAAAACACAAGGCATGGAAGGCCAGGCCGCTGTAGAAGTTGGAAAAGCTTTTGGTATTGTTATCTTACTGGTGATCAACTTTATAATGATTACTTCTGCAGCTTCAACCCTAGATTCTACATTTTCATCGTTTTCAAAACTATTGGCAATAGATTTGAGTTTTAAAAAAAGCCTCACGTTTGGACGGCTTTCTATGGTTATTATTGCTGTATTAGGAACAATCCCCGTATTTTTAGATGCTGAAATTTTATCTGCAACTACTATTTCTGGAACAATGATTATTGGCTTAACCCCTATTTTTATGTTCTGGAACATGGACGCTCCAAAAATTAGTTTTTATTTGAGTGTGATTTGCGGATTGCTGTTCGGATTTTTTTTAGTTTTCGAAACGTTTCCAAAGGCACTAATTCTAACAGAAGGGAAATACGCCCTTTTACTCTGGATTAACGTTTGGGGCATCCTTAGCTGTATAATATTATATATGATTCCGAAATGGATAAAAAAATAGAAGATTTAGGAAAACTATCTGGAAAAACACTTCTCTTTGGAGGTGTATACAGCAACCTTCAAGCGCTTGAAGCTTTAATTGCTGTTGCCCAAGCAGAAGGCATCCCGGCGCAAAACTGTATTTGCACAGGAGATATCGTGGGGTATTGCGCACAGCCAGAGGAGAGTATTCAGGCTTTCCAATACTGGAATGCGAAAAGTATTCTGGGCAATGTAGAGATCCAATTGCGAGAAGGCGCTGAAGACTGTGGATGCGACTTTAAAAAAGGGTCACGCTGTGATGGTTTTTCACAGCTCTGGTATCCTTATGCACAAAGCAAACTTTCAAAAAACTCCATAGCATTTATTTCAAAACTACCCGACCACATTCAATTTAAATACGCCAATAAGCAAGTCTGCATTGTTCATGGTTCTTATTTTAATGTATCAGAATTTATTTTCAAATCCACCCCCTGGACACGTAAGCTATCTAATTTCGAAACGACTAAAAGTGAGATTATTATTGCTGGACATAGCGGATTGCCTTTTCAGCATGCCAAAAACAACCACCTATGGCTTAATCCGGGTGTTATTGGCATGCCAGCAAACGATGGCAACACAAGTGTTTGGTACGCTATTTTAGATGATAAAGATGGCATATTAACTTATCGTCATCACACATTAAACTATAATTATAAATTAACCCATACTTTAATGGCAAACACGTTACTCCCTAGCGCATATGCTAAAACTATCATGACAGGTATTTGGGACAATACTGAAATTTTACCAGCTACAGAAAGGGGTTTACAGGGATTTGACATATTAATATAGCACATGAGATATTTATTGGTTTTTGTATTTGCATATGCATCCGTTTCCCTTCAAGCACAAGAAACGCTAGAAAGTTTATTAAAGAAGCACAATACCAAAAGCATCCCATACATGACTGTACAGGAGTTGGCTATGCCCAAAACCAATGCAATTATTTTAGACACTCGCGAATTAGACGAATATAAGGTGAGTCATTTAAAAAACGCCATTCATGTGGGGTACAGTCATTTTAAAATTGATAGTGTCCTCTATAACATACAAAACAAGGCTACCCCTATCGTAACCTATTGTTCTTTAGGAATTCGCTCAGAAACCATTGCTATCCATCTTAAAAAAGCAGGTTACACGCATATTAAAAATCTGTATGGCGGTATTTTTGAATGGAAAAACAACAACCTATCGGTTTATAATATTCAGGAAAAAGAAACGGATAGTATTCACACATTCTCCAAAGTTTGGAGCAAATGGTTAAAAAAAGGTATAAAAGTATATGACTAAAGAACTTCTTATCATTTTCGTTAAAAACATCACACTAGGCAAAGTAAAAACACGTTTAGCAAAAACCATTGGTAACGAGGCCGCTTTCGAAGTGTACAGCGCCCTTGTAGAGGTTACCGAACAGGCTACTCAACATATAAACAAGGATAAATGGGTTTGTTTTTCTAACACCATCGTGGATTCAAAGTGGATTGGATATACAAAATCTGTGCAACAAGGCAACGATTTAGGCGAACGCATGAAAAATGCCTTTAAAAAAGGTTTTGAAGCAGGCTACGAACGTATTGTTCTTATAGGCTCTGATTTACCCGATATTTCTAAAGATCATATTCAAGAGGCTTTTGAGAAGTTAGAAGACCATAAGGCCGTTTTTGGACCCGCTGAGGATGGCGGTTATTATTTAGTAGGATTACGGGATATGCATACTTTTATTTTTGAAAACAAACCTTGGAGCACCCCCAACCTATTGCAAGAAACCCTATTGGAACTCAACCAGAACCATATAAAATTTACTACTTTAGTAACGCTAAATGATATCGATACTTTTGAAGATCTAGAAGTCTCGACATTTTACAAATCCAACATACTATTACAACAAAAAATAAAGCAATTAAATGATTAAAGACATAGAAGAAACCGTAAGTTATTTACAGAACAAAGGATTTGATAGCCCTGAAATAGGCATTATACTCGGCACAGGCTTGGGGCAACTCCTCGATTCTATCGAAATTTTAAAAGAAGTAAGCTATAACCACATTCCCAATTTCCCAACGGCAACCGTCGAGTTTCATAAAGGCAAACTCTTTTATGGTAATTTGGAAGGCAAAAAAGTAATGGTTATGCAAGGTCGCTTTCACATATACGAAGGTTACACCTTGCAAGACGTTACGTATCCCGTTCGTATAATGGAAAAACTAGGCATAAAAACCTTATTGGTTTCCAATGCAGCTGGCGCGGTTAATTTAAATTTCAAAAAAGGCGAATTAATGCTTATTGAAGACCATATCAATTTGCAAGGCAGCTCTCCTTTAGCCTTTAAAGGTGTTGAACTATTAGGCGAACGTTTCACAGACATGAGCGCTCCTTATAATGCCGACATCAATTCTAAGTTTAAAACTATTGCTGCAGAGCACAACATCACATTGCATAGTGGCGTTTATGCCAGTGTAGTAGGACCACAATTGGAAACTAAGGCAGAATACAGAATGCTAAGCATTATGGGTGCCGATGCTGTGGGCATGAGTACTGTTCCTGAAATTATTGTAGCCAATCATTTGAAATTAAAAGTTGCCGCTGTTTCTGTTTTAACAGACGAATGCGACCCCAACAACCTAAAACCTGTTGATATTACTGAAATTATTAAAATGGCAGAAAAAGCAGAGCCCCAAATGATTACTCTTTTTAAAGAATTGATAAAACTATTATAAGTATAACTTATTGTTCTCCTAAAATAAAAAAGCAGACCTTACAAACAACACAATAAGGTTATAAATCTTAAAATTAGCAGTTTACTGTTTTAATTTTATTTGATATCTCATTTTTAGATATGGACCCCTATTTAAATATCATAAAAAAATCCTATTCAGGGTATTGGAATTACCTTAAGAATGAAATTTTCTTTCCAAATCATTGGGATAATTATTTCTATGGCCTAATTATCATATCATTAGCAGTCTGGCTTTTAGAGATTATTTTTCCATGGCGAAAAGACCAATCTATTTTTAGAAAGGATTTTTGGTTGGATACTTTTTATATGTTTTTCAACTTCTTCATATTAAATCTTCTTATTTTAATTGCATTATCAAATACGGTAGCCCAGTTTCTAAATGATATTATGGGTGTTGTTGGCCTTTCACTAAAAGAC
Source organism: Mariniflexile ostreae (assembly GCF_042427585.1). NCBI lineage: Bacteria > Pseudomonadati > Bacteroidota > Flavobacteriia > Flavobacteriales > Flavobacteriaceae > Mariniflexile > Mariniflexile ostreae. The sequence continues at coordinate 12,701 of NZ_JBHMFC010000077.1, forward strand.
TTTCAGCTTTTTGATGTAAATGAATTACCTACGGGCCTTGGATTACTTGTTTTCTTTCTAATTTCAGATTTCGTACAATGGAACACCCATAGACTATTACACCGCGTTCCTTTTCTATGGAACTTCCATAAAGTGCACCACTCGGTTAAAGAGATGGGGTTTGCCGCCCATTTGCGTTTTCACTGGATGGAACCCGTAGTATACAATTCTTTACTGTATATCCCTATTGCTATTATTGGAAACTATAATGCTAAAGACGTGGCCTTGGTTCACTTTTTCGCTATCATTATAGGGCATTTAAACCATGCCAATTTGGGTTGGGATTACGGTGTATTAAAATACATTTTCAATAATCCGAAAATGCATATATGGCATCATGCAAAAGCATTGCCAAAACATGTTAGATATGGCATTAACTACGGAATAACCTTAAGCCTCTGGGACTATATTTTTAGAACAAACCACATCCCCCATAATGGAAAGGACATTGAACTGGGCTTTTCTGGTGATGACACGTTCCCTAAAGATTTTTTAAGTCAGGAATTGTATCCCGCATCAATAAAACCCAAAAAAAATCAACAAAAAGAGAACACTTAAAATCTTAATTTTCATATGAAACATATTACCGCTATTTGCATCCTATTATTTACAACACTACTATGTGCTGTAAATCAAAAAAACATAAACTTTAAAAAGGAAACGCAAACGGTATTTAATCATGATATCTGGAATGAACTACTCAAAAAGCACGTATCTAACGATGGGCACGTGAACTACAAAGGCTTTATGGCCGATAAACAAAAATTACTGAATTACATAGCAGCTTTGGCTGGAAACACTCCAAATAATTCTTGGACAAAAGAAGAGAAATTAGCCTATTGGATAAATGCTTACAACGCGCTGACCATTGATTTAATTATACGCCATTACCCTATAAAAAGCATTAAGGATATTGACAAACCATGGGACCAAGATTTATGGACATTGGGCAACACATCGTATAGCCTTGGCCATATTGAACATGAAATTTTAAGAAACATGAACGAACCTCGCATCCATTTCGCCATTGTTTGTGCCTCTTTTTCTTGTCCGAAATTGCAAAATTACGCTTTTACAGCCTCGAAATTAAACGCCCAATTAACACATGTTACAAAAGAATTTCTAAATGATGAAGCTAGAAACAGCATTTCAGAAAACAGCTTAGAGCTTTCAAAAATCTTTCAATGGTTTTCCAAAGATTTCAAACAAAATGGCTCTCTAATTGATTTTTTAAATAAATATTCAGACATTACAATTTCCCAGCATGCAAAAAAACGCTTTAAAGATTATAATTGGGATTTAAATGACTAACACGACACCAATCCATTTATGAAAAAAATTATCCTATTTTTAATTTCTTCTCTTTTTCTACTTGGCGCTTGCAAGAGCAACATTTCTAAAGATATGATTCCAAATCGCATTACAGAATCGAACAAATTAAATGCTTTTTTTCAAAAAACCTATGATGAAGATGTCGCAGAATCCCCTATGCAACAGACCAGACTCGGTATTAAAACAGAAGATTATGGTAAATGGGATGATATTTCGGAGAAAAACCGTGATAAAAAACTAAAGATTAATAAAGAGCGATTGGCATTCTTAGAGGATTCCATAAACGTTGATTTACTTGACAAAACGACGTTACTAAGCTATAAGTTAGCTAAAGAAAACCTTCAAAATGATATTTCAGATTTTAAATACCGCTTACACAATTACCCCTTAAACCAGATGTTTGGCTGGCACTCTAGCATTCCTGCATTTTTAATAAATATGCATAAAATTTCAAATATTAGCGATGCCGAGGCCTGTATTTCTAGATTACAAAAGACTACTATATTATTTTCACAAGTAGAAGACGAGCTTAAGCTTAGAGCTGAAAAAGGGATTATGCCACCGAAATTTGTTTTTGATTTGGTAATCAACGATTGTGAAAACATTCTCTCTGGATCACCATTTAACAAGACCACTAATGATAATCTTCTTATTGAAGATTTTAAAAACAAAATCAACGCATTAGCAATTAACAGCCATCAAAAGACCAGCCTAACGCAAGAGGCAAACGATGCTTTATTAAAGCATGTAAAACCCGCCTATACATCACTAATAGCTCTATTAAAAACTCAAAAAGAAAAAGCAACTACAGAAATTGGTGCATGGAAGCTACCAGGCGGCAAAGCATTTTACAATGCTGCTTTACAACGTACCACTACAACAAACATGACATCCGATGAAATTCATGAACTTGGCTTGAGCGAAGTGCAACGTATACATAACGATATGCGCAACATCATGAATACCGTAGGCTTTAAAGGAGACTTACAAGCCTTTTTTACCTTTATGAAAGATAGCGAGCAATTTTATTACCCCAACACTCCTGAAGGCAAAAAGGCATATCTAGCAGAAGCTGCTTCGCTAATTGAAACCATGAAATCTAGGTTAGATGAATTGTTCATTACAAAACCGCGAGCAGATATTGAAGTAAAAGCCGTAGAGGCCTTTAGAGAGAAAAGTGCTGGAAAAGCATTTTACCAAAGAGGCACCCCCGATGGCAGTAGACCAGGAATATTTTATGCTAATTTATACGACATGAAATCCATGCCTACGTACCAAATGGAGGCCTTAGCCTATCACGAAGGTATACCTGGGCACCATATGCAACTGTCTATTGCTCAAGAAATGGACAATCTGCCCATGTTTAGAAAGTTCGCATACTATACTGCTTACTCCGAAGGTTGGGGCTTATACACAGAACTTTTACCAAAAGAAATTGGCATGTACAGCGACCCGTATTCTAACTTTGGACGATTAGCCATGGAGCTTTGGCGTGCTTGCAGATTGGTGGTAGACACGGGTATTCACGATAAGAAGTGGACACGAACACAAGCCATTTCTTTTTATATAGAAAACACACCCAATGCAAAACTTGATGCTGTAAAAATGGTGGAGCGCCACATTGTAATGCCTAGTCAAGCTACAGCATATAAAATAGGCATGAACAAAATACTAAATCTTAGAACCGATGCCAAAACCCGACTGAAAGATAAATTCGATATCCGAGAGTTTCACGAGGTTGTATTGTCTAACGGACTCGTTCCTTTAAACGTTCTAGAAGATCTTGTTGACGAATGGATCGTATCCAAATTAGATTGATGTATTACCGCTTACCATGCCTATAGAAATGTCTTATCTACATTATGTCTCACAAATTATCTATAATTATTCCCACTTTAAATGAAGCAGCCATCATTTACAACTTACTCGATTATCTGATAGAACATACATCAAATAAAGCCCCTATAGAACTAATTTGTGTGGATGGTGGAAGTACAGACAAAACCCAAAGTATCATATCTAAATTCAACAATGTCACACTTTTAAATTCAGAAAAAGGACGTGCTAAACAGATGAATTTAGGTGCAAAAGCTGCTACAGGAAGCATCCTTTATTTTTTACATGCCGACTCCTTCCCTCCTAAACATTTCGATACATATATTATTAATGAAGTGAAAAACGGACAAGAAGCAGGCTGTTTCAGGATGCAGTTTGATAGCAAACATTGGTGGTTACGCTTGGCAAGTTGGTTTACAAAATTCAATTGGCGTATCTGTCGAGGCGGCGATCAAAGCCAATTTATAACCAAAACCCTTTTTGAGGATATAGGCGGGTTTAATGAACATTATGTTATTTATGAAGACAATATCCTAATAAACCAACTGTATGCTAGAAAACAATTTATAGTGATCAATAAAAAACTCGCTACCTCAGCTCGTTTATATAGAAAGCATGGGGTTTGGAAGCTACAATTTTTCTTTTGGGCTATCTACATTAAAAAATGGCTTGGCGCCTCTGGGGAAGAACTTTACCGCTATTATAAAAAGAACATCTGTGACTAAAATCAATTTTTATTCCTTCCTTTTTCATTTGGGTATAAATTGGGCAAATGATCGCTTTGAAACACTTCTTTTGTGTGTATATCAATTCCAGACAGCTTCCCTTTAAAAGCAGCACCCGTATCTATATTCCATACATTTGCGGCATTCATCGGCACATCAGAATCAAAATTAGTTGTGGGAGTATGCCCAATATAAATTTCTTCGTAATGTTTTAATCTTTTAGGATAAAATGCAGACGCTCTTTTAATACGTTTATCCAAAGTCAAAGCTACCTCCCAAAGCGTTCGATCAAAATAAAGGGTCGTCTCAAAAGCCTCTTTTTCAACACCGTGCATAGAAGTAAAACCAGCATGCAGGAATAATCGGTTTGCATCGTCTAAATAATAAAATGGCATGTTTTCTAAAAACTCTAGATGCGCTTTTTTATCTGCTAAAGAAACATCTTTATAACTCGCCATCGTCTCCTCTCCACCGTGCAGATACCAAGTAGAATCTACCGTATCGGTTCTCAACCATCGCTCACACCAAGCATCATGGTTACCTTTTATAAAAATACAGTTTGTCTTTTGTGATAATTCGATTAAAAACTGGATAACCTGTGCCGATTCGCTCCACCCATCAACATAATCGCCTACAAAAATAAGCGTATCGTCTTCTCTCACCTCTATTGCGTTAAGCACTTGCACCAAAGCCTTTAACCCTCCATGAATATCACCTATTGCTATAGTTCTCATAATCTGCTTTTTTTACAAAACTAACAGATCAATTACCATATATAAAATATGTTTTGTACTTTATATGGTTTCTATGAAAATCAACTCATACGCTACACTTAATTTAAATCGATTCTAAATTACATCCCCACCATAAGGTATTACCTTTAACTTCGACCTAATACAACATACTCTAAAAATATGGATCATATTGTTATTATAGGAAATGGTATTGCTGGTGTTACGGCAGCACGTCATATCCGTAAACTTTCCGACAAAAAAATAACTATTATTTCTGAAGAAACCGATTATTTTTTTTCCCGTACAGCACTTATGTATGTTTATATGGGCCACATGACCTTTGAGCATACGCAACCGTACGAGAATTGGTTCTGGGAGAAAAACAACATCCATCTAAAAAAAGCCTATGTTGAAACGGTTGATACTAAAAACAAAACCCTTTGTTTTTCTAAGGGTGCAACCTTAAGCTACGACAAACTTATTATTGCAACAGGTAGCAAACCAAACAAGTTTGGATGGCCCGGACAAGATTTAAAAGGGGTTATGGGCATGTACCATAAGCAAGATTTAGAAAACCTAGAACAGCATGCGCCAAATAACACTGTATGCAAAAGAGCGGTTATTGTTGGTGGTGGTCTAATTGGTATTGAAATGGCCGAAATGTTAAGTTCTAGAAAAATTCCTGTTACGTTTTTAGTTAGGGAAAACAGCTTCTGGAACAACGTCTTGCCAGAAGGCGAAAGCGCACTAATTAACAAGCATATAAAAAGCCATCATATCGATTTGCGCCTTGGAACAAATTTAAAAGATATTATTTCTGATGAAAACGGCCATGTTAAAGGGATACGCATTGCAGAAACAGGAGAAGAAATCCCTTGTAATGTTGTGGGGCTTACAGCTGGTGTTTCACCTAACATCGACCTTTTAAAAAACACGGAAATTGAAACCGCTAAGGGCGTAAAAGTTAATCGCTATTTAGAAACCAATATTCCTGATGTTTATGCTATTGGCGATTGTGCCGAACAACATGAAGGCATAAACCAACGCAAGACTATTGAATCTGTTTGGTACACCGGAAGGATGATGGGTGAAACAGTGGCGCAAACCATTTGCGGAAATCGCATACCATATACCCCCGGCCATTGGTTTAACTCTGCAAAATTTTTTGATATCGAATACCAAACTTATGGTTGGGTGTTCCCTAAGCCCAAAGATCATGAAACACATTTTCATTGGAAACATGAAGACAATACAAAATGCATTACAATTTGTTATGATACCAAAACGAAGCAGTTTTTAGGAATAAACACTTTAGGCATACGCCTGCGCCATGAAACATTTGATAAGTGGCTTAATGAAAAACGAGATGTTAATTATGTAATTGAACATCTAATTGAAGCGAATTTCGATCCAGAATTCTATAAACGTTTTGAAAAAGATATTCTTAAAACTTATAAAAATGAGACATCACAGGTTTAGAAAATCGGTGAACACTATAAAATAATAAAAAAACCATGAGTTCGAAATTAAACCACAGCATGTCTTTAGCGAAACCCGAAGCTAACGATTTATCCATAAAACAAAAAATAGCCGTTTTTTTAGGGGTTGTAGGGCTATTCATTTTCGTATTGGCCTTGTTTAATGCCGAGTTCCCTAATAAAGCCATTTTTCTTACCTCGTCTTTAGCCCTTATTGCTATAGGAACAATCATTTTTGCCAACGACTTGTACTTAACGGCATCTAAAGGAATCAAAAACGATGGAGTTTGGTTTAAATCGATATCCTCTAGAGGCATATTGGGATGGATTGTTGGCATTGTACTTACGGGCTTTTATATTGTTCTGTATTTTTATCCAGAATATTTAGGTCTAGCATCAGATGGTTCTAAAAACACAGGTCTTATTTCATTATTCGACCCTTTAAGTTACATGTTAAGTGGAAACCCTGCGAGCCAATGGTTTGTTTACGGCACATTATATACCTTGGCAATTTTAATTTTCGGATATAAATTCATGCTTAAATACCGTCACAACCGCTACCAACAATTACGTACGGTTTCGGTTATGTTTTTTCAACTCGGATTTGCTTATTTGATACCAGAATTTATGGCCAGGCTAAATAAAAGCCCTGGTTATAACCTCCCTTACTATGATTTAAAAAGCATGTGGCCACTAAATTATTATCTTTTTGATAGTTGGTCTATAAATGGTTTTTTATCTTCTGGAGGACTGGGATTATTGCTTTTAATTTTTGGTGTCTTGTCTATTTTCGTGGTATCACCTATTTTAACCTATAAATATGGGAAACGCTGGTACTGCTCGTGGGTCTGTGGTTGTGGTGGTTTGGCCGAAACAGTTGGCGACCCTTTTAGGCACTTAAGCAGTAAAAAACTATCGGCATGGAAAATTGAGCGCTGGTTGGTACATACGGTTTTAGTATTTTCAATTTTAATGACCACGGCTGTAGTTTATACCTATTTGGGCAATGATCCCAATAAGTTTTGGTTAACCCGTAAAGTACTTCTATTAGGTGTTGGTTTACTATTAACTTTAGTATTCAGTTTGGTTATGGTATTTAAGCGCAAGCAACTTGCCAAAGACGCTCGCTATGGCGCTATTGGTTATTTTGTAATTATTATGGTTTTGTTCCTTATGCATTACACGGGTGCTACAGACAACATTTTTTTAATAAAATCCAGTAGTTTACGGGCTGCTTATGGCTTCTATATCGGTTCGATATTTTCGGGTGTTGTGGGCACAGGTTTCTATCCGATATTAGGCAATAGGGTTTGGTGTCGTTTTGGTTGTCCCATGGCCGCCATACTAGGGTTCCAACAACGTATGTTTTCAAAATTTAGGATAACCACTAATGGCGGACAATGTATTTCATGTGGAAATTGTTCTGTTTATTGCGAAATGGGTATCGATGTACGTGCATATGCCCAAAAAGGTGAAAATATTGTACGCTCCAGTTGTGTGGGTTGCGGTGTGTGTAGTGCCGTTTGTCCAAGAGGTGTTTTAAAATTAGAAAATGGTGCTATGAACGGTCGTATCAACTCTAATGATATCTTATTAGGAAATGATGTAAATTTAATGGACTTGTTAAATAAGAAATAAGGTTTAGAACTTTATCAGAGGCCTCTTTACAAAAATAAGACTCTTTTTTCTAATAACAAATCACCATGTTTTATAGAGCTAACTTAACTATTCTGTTTTCGTTAGCTCTACAAAACATGCTTAATCCTTCCAAGCCTAATAAAAGTAATCATTCGTACACAAAAGTACATTCAAGCAACACATACATTATCACCGTTTTACACCTTTCAAATTAAGCCAAAAAACATTAAACACACTAAAAAGCTTCAGTTCTTTAAAAAACCTCTAGAAACTTAGCTAATTCATATGAAATAAAGAAAATGGGCAGCGATACTTCCTTAAAAACTAAAAGAATAAATTAACTTTGTACCGTAAAATAGAAAATAAACACATCATTATTAAATGACGAAAGTAAAAGTCATCATTCCTGCATATAATGAAGCAGATTCCATAGCTCACGTTATCCATGATATTCCTAGCACCGTAAATGAAATCATTGTGGTTAGTAACAATTCCACAGATCAAACAGAACATAATGCCAAAGCAGCTGGTGCTACCGTTTTATTGGAACCCCGTAGAGGTTATGGTTATGCGTGTTTAAAAGGGATGGAGTATCTTAAAAATCAAGAAGACAAACCTGATATTGTTGTGTTTTTAGATGGCGACTACAGTGATTACCCCGAGGCATTAGATAAAATAATAGCACCCATTATAAACGATGGTATCGATTTCGTGATAGGTTCTCGTGTAAAAGCATTAAGAGCACCAGGCTCCATGACGAAACCTCAAATATTCGGCAACTGGCTAGCTACCACTCTTATGCATTTATTTTTCAATGCTAAATTTACGGATTTAGGCCCTTTTAGAGCGATTAAATACGAAAAATTATTAGCCCTTAAAATGGAGGACAAAACATATGGCTGGACTGTAGAAATGCAATTAAAAGTTTTAAAACATAAATTTTCATATACTGAAATACCTGTAAATTATCGTAATAGAATTGGCGTCTCAAAAGTATCAGGAACCATAAAAGGCGCTATATTTGCAGGCATAAAAATATTAGGTTGGATTTTTAAATACAGCATTAAAAGATGATTATAGAGACCACGATTATAGTAATTTACACCATTGCACTTATTCTTATATTCCTATATTCATTAGCACAGCTAAACCTGCTTGTAAATTACTTGTCATCCAAAAGAAAAAAGGATGATTCGCCGCTATTCGACATGTCAAATCCCGATGAGGTGCCTTACATCACCATTCAACTGCCCGTTTATAACGAAATGTATGTTATGGAACGGCTGCTTGACAATATTGCTTTAATAGATTACCCAAAAAGCAAGTTAGAAATCCAAGTGCTGGACGACTCTACAGATGAAACCGTTGAAAGCACTCGAAAGCATGTTGAAAAAATCCAAGCCACAGGTTTAGATATCAGGCACATTACCCGTACCGATCGCTCAGGCTATAAAGCTGGTGCATTAAAAGAAGGCCTAAAAGTGGCCAAAGGCGAATTTATTGCCATATTTGATTCCGATTTTTTACCAAAACCAGATTGGTTAATGCAAACCGTTCCTTATTTTAAGGATGATAAAATTGGTGTGGTACAAACGCGTTGGGGACATATCAACCGAAGCTACTCCATACTTACAAAAATTCAAGCCTTTGCATTAGATGCCCATTTCACATTAGAGCAAACAGGAAGAAACAGTAAAGGACATTTTATTAACTTTAATGGTACTGCGGGTTTATGGAGAAAAACCTGTATTATAGATGCTGGAAACTGGGAAGGAGACACGCTTACAGAAGACTTGGATCTGAGCTATCGTGCGCAATTAAAAAACTGGAAGTTTAAATACCTTGAACATGTTGAAACTCCTGCAGAATTACCTATTATTATAAGTGCTGCCCGTTCACAGCAATTTAGATGGAACAAAGGTGGTGCAGAAAACTTTAGAAAAATGCTTGGGCGTGTTTTAAGAAGTAAGACTATTTCTCCCAAAACCAAATTACACGGTTTACTGCACTTACTAAATAGTACTATGTTTTTAAATGTACTTATAGTTGGTATTTTAAGCGTTCCGATGCTATATATTAAAAACGAGTATGCACATTTAAGACCTTATTTTTATTTTATGAGTTTCTTTGTAATGAGCAGTATTATTTTCTTCATCTGTTATTGGTTTATGTATAAAAACATTTATGGAAGTGGTTTTAAAAACTTTATAAAATATATAGGTATGTTTTTTGTGTTTTTTTCTATAGCCATGGGCTTTTCATTACATAATTCCATTGCTGTGCTAGAGGGACATATGGGAAAGAAAAGTGAATTTATACGTACTCCTAAGTTTAATATTAGCAAATATAAGGACAATTGGAAAAACAATAAATACATAAAAAAAACGGTATCTGTACACGTGATCTTTGAAGGGCTTCTTATGCTTTACTTCGGGTTTGGTATGTACAGTGCTTTTATTGTTGGCGACCAAGGTGGCGATTTCGGACTCTTCCCCTTTCATCTCATGCTGTTTTCAGGCTTTGGGTATGTGTTTTTTAAATCCTTGACCTCGAAAGTTTAAAAGAGAAAGATTATGCTTTTTTCAATTTAGAAACACCTCAAAGAGGCTTAGCACATTGCAGATAGATAATAAATGATTTTCGGCTTATGCCTATAAAACCATTATTTTTAAACACGAATAAGTACGCTATCGTTATGGTGCTTATAAGTAGCTTGTTATACGGCTTATTTGCATATGATTTGCAACGCACCGAATACACAAAGCTCATGCTCCTGTACACCGCTTTGTTTTTTCTGTTTTATAAGTTAGTGCACGTTTGGAAACACCAGCCAACCTATTTGATGGCTGTCGCTTTTATTTTTAGAGCGATTTTCATTTTGGCCATTCCTAATCTATCACAGGATTTTTATCGTTTTATTTGGGACGGTAGACTCATTATGCAAGGCTTTAATCCATATTTACATACTGTTGAATCTTTTATAAGTAATAACGAGTTTCCCATAGCGCAAGCCGAAGAGCTCTACTTGGGCATGGGTACACTTAATGCGAGCCACTTTAGTAACTATCCGCCTTTAAACCAATTCTGTTTTGTTATTGCCGCAGTATTTAGCGGTAAAAGTATTCTGGGCGCCGTAGCCACTATGCGCTTGCTCATTATTGCCGCAGACTTCGGAACCCTTTATTTTGGCAGTAAACTATTAAAGAAATTAAACCTTTCGGTTTATACTATTTTTTGGTTTATACTCAACCCTTTTATTATCATAGAACTCACTGGGAACCTTCATTTCGAAAGTGTCATGATCTTCTTCCTAATTTGGAGTCTTTACCTGTTACATTCCGGAAAATGGCAATTAGCCGCATGTATTTTAGCATTATCTATATCTGTAAAATTGATACCTCTTATGTTTATGCCCTTGTTTTTTCAGTGGTTTTTGAAACAGGGGAACAACTTAAATAAACCGGTACGTAATAAAAAAACTATAGCTTCTTGCTTTCCAAAAGAAATTAAGACACACTATAACCGACAAGGGATGAAAACTTTTATAGCATTTTCTTTACTTGTTCTTTTAATTAGCGGCTTGCTCTTTTTACCTTTCTTTTCTTCTCAGTTTATAAAAAATTATACCAAAACAGTAGGACTGTGGTTTTATAGTTTCGAGTTTAACGCCAGCTTGTATTATGTTTTTAGAGAAATAGGCTATATGTTTAGCGGTTATAACCAAATTGCTCTCATTGGAAAAGTAACGCCTATGGTTGTAATTGTATTTGTTTTGATAATTACATTTTACAAAAAAAACATAACAAGCACCCAGCTGATAAGCTCAATGATAATGGTTCTATCCTTTTATTATTTTACAGCTTCAACGGTGCACCCATGGTATATAGCAATGCTTTTAATTCTCTCCGTTTTTACCACGTATAAGTTCCCACTGGTTTGGAGCTTTGTAATCATACTCAGTTATTTATCATATATGGATGTAGGCAAAGCAGACAAGTCTGAAAACCTATGGATAATCGCCTTAGAATATGGTGTCGTTTTTGGTGTGTTACTGTATGAGCTTATAGCTAAAAAAAACGCTAACGGCTCGCTAGTGTAGCCATATGTTTTACTCTGAAGGATGACCAAACCTATATCTCATATATTCCTTTACAATATTTTTAAAATAAAAAAAGCCTCCATACAGGAGGCCTAATGCATTATATAACAATTGATAAAACTACACTTTTTCTAAAGCTGTAATGGTGTTTTCTTCATTTTCATCTTCATAACCATCGGCATCCTTAGTCATTTTTATGTCTTTATCGAAAGTGATTTTAAATTTGGTTTTTAATAAAGCATCTGAATTCAAATCAAACGTTTTTAAAACATTAGCATCTACTTTTTGAAAGGTAAGCGTATATTCCTCATTGTCCTTACCCTTCGTAACGAAATTATAACCATAACTTTCATGACCATCATAGGTAGCATAAATAATAAATCCCTTTTGCAGTATTTCATTTTCAAGACTAGCACTAGGATTAAAAACCATTTTAAAACTTGTTAATACCACAAAGGATAAAACCAAACCACTTAACACAATTATTTTTTTAATTTTCATCTCTACTGTTTTTCGTTTTTTTAATAAAGTTTATCGGAAACCCGATTTACCAAAAGCCCGATATGCTTATAATAACTTTAGCTTAAAGTTATTGGCGATGTTTGCTATAAGTGTGTTTCTATATTAATTAAAGGATTTAAGTTAAAAAAAATAATTAATAAATAATCTTAAAATAGTATGGATACGCGCTATGATTTAAGAACTTCTTTTGAATCTTTAAAGCTCTTTTACACCAAAAACGTAGCTTTTGTAAAAAAGGAGATATACTCTTCACCTGATTTTATAACAGCAAACACTTTCAACTTAAGCTAAATTTAGTTAATAGGGTTTAACGTTAATCAAATGCTTTATTTTAAATCGACAATTCCCTACAGATTCAGGACAAGGTTTTCCTTAAAAACATAGTTTGAATGATGGAAACTGGAGTTTAAAGATTTTATGGCCATTTTAATGACCATAAAATCTATACCTATCCAATTTTGGGCGCTCGTCGCTTTACCAAACCCCTATATAAGTATAAAACGTTTCGGTTTCTTTTACATTTAAGGCCAAGTAAAGCCAAGCAAAATCATGTGATTATAGGCATAATTTTAAATCGGCTTTAAGCTTTCTACCCTATAAATAACATCATCCCCGTCGGCATTCTCAACAAATGTTATTCTAAAATTTTGATCTATAAAACGTTCATCATGCTTTAAATCGAATTGTTTTAAAACTCGGGGATGTAACTCTTCAAAGGCTAATTCTTCCCCATTTTCAAACCAAAAAATGTAAAAACCGTTTTCATACGACTTAAAAACAGCAGTTCTCATATCATTTATTTTTATTCATTATCGTCTTCGTCGACTTCATCCATGATGTCGGGTTCTTGTATGGCTTCTGGATCGTTGCCTTCAAAATCCTCATAATCATCTTCATCGTAATTTTCCATAGTAAGTGCGAGCTTAGTACTCACTTTTACTAAATACTTGGTATCTGCAGTAGTAACCTCTACACATTCTACCCATTCGTTATTGGCATTTTTAAAGGAAATAACATTATCGTCATCATATCCATGTGGATATTTTTCAACGAGCAAGGCCAAAATTTCTGGTGTTAATTTTTTAAAATCGACAATTACACGTTTAAGATTATCGTTTCTTTTAGTCATAATTACATGTTTAATAAATAAGCAAATATTAGTGGGGCAACAATAGTCGCATCGCTTTCAATAATAAATTTTGGAGTATTGATATCTAATTTACCCCATGTGATTTTTTCATTTGGCACAGCTCCTGAATACGAACCATAACTTGTAGTAGAATCACTAATTTGACAAAAATAACTCCAAAACGGTGTGTCTGTTCGTTCCATATCTTGGTAGAGCATAGGCACAACACATATTGGGAAATCGCCTGCAATACCACCTCCTATTTGAAAGAAGCCAATACCTTTTGATGAATTTTTCGTGTACCAATCTGCTAGAAAGGTCATGTACTCTATTCCAGATTTCATCGTACTTACCTTTAATTCGCCTTTTAGAACATAGCTTGCGAAAATATTTCCCATGGTACTATCTTCCCAACCTGGACATATTATAGGTAAATTCTTTTCTGCGGCAGCATACATCCACGAGTCTTTTAAATCGATTTCGTAATACTGCTCCAAGACGCCAGACAGTAACATTTTATACATATACTCATGTGGCAAATAACGTTCTCCTTTATCATCGGCATCTTTCCATATTTTATGGATGTGTTCTTGTAATCGCCTAAAGGCTTCATGCTCTGGAATACATGTATCTGTAACACGATTTAAACCTTTCTCCATTAAATCCCACTCCTCTTGAGGGGTTAGGTCTCGGTAGTTTGGCACACGTTTATAATGGGAATGGGCAACTAGATTCATAATATCTTCTTCAAGATTAGCTCCTGTACACGAAATAATCTGTACTTTATCCTGACGGATCATTTCTGCAAAACTTTTTCCCAACTCTGCAGTACTCATAGCACCTGCAAGAGACACTAACATTTTTGCACCAGACTCCAATTGTGCCTCATAGCCTTTAGCGGCATCAACCAAAGCCGCTGCATTAAAGTGCAGGTAATGTTTTTCTATAAATTGTGATATTGGTCCTTTAGTACTCATCGTCATCATTAAATTTTGAAGTGTTATTCTTTTGTTTTGAAATATCGAAAGTATTATCGTATTCGTCATTTATGCCTTCGTCCATAAATTTATAACTTAACATCTTATAATACAATTTTGCAGCTAAGAAATCTGAGGATTTCTCTATTTTATTAGGACAAAGCTCTACAATATCAAATCCTACTACATTTTTCTCTTTAAAGACCTGTTTTAAAAATTCTAGGGTTTCATACCACAATAGTCCACCTGGTTCTGGTGTTCCAGTACTAGGCATAATGGACGGGTCGAAAGCATCTAAATCAAATGTAATAAATACGTTATCGGTCATTTGATCGATTGCAGCATCCATCCATGTGTCGTCAATAGCCATTTCGTGTGCGAAATAGGTTTTTTCTAGATCCATTACAGATTTCTCCATAACATCCATAGAACGGATACCAACTTGTATTAAATTAGTGTTTTGACTGGCTTCATACACTGCACAGGCATGATTACAGCTTGTGCCTTCATAACTTTTTCGTAAATCGGCATGTGCATCAATATGCAACACTGTTAAACTCGGGAACATTTCATTAAACGCGCGAATAGTACCTATAGATATAGAATGCTCTCCACCAAAAACAGTAACGAATTTGTTTTTTTTAATATATTTTTTGGTTGTTTTATGTACCGCATCCACCATCGCTTCAGGCGAGGTGTTCTCGGTAATGGCATCTGCTAAAAAAACACCTTGTTGGTAAACTTCCGTATCGGTTTCAATATCGTAAAGTTCCATGTTTGCAGAAGCATCCAAAAACGCATCCGGACCTTTATCCGATCCTTTCTGCCACGTGCTCGTACCATCATAAGGTACAGGAATCAACACGATTTTCGCACTATCTAACTTTGCGAATTCGTCTGGTATTCCAGCATAATTATTAGTTGTCATTTGATAATTTTTTATTAATTTTTTTTGCTTTATTTTAAATCGTTACCGTTACTTGATTTATACCCTAATATTTTAAGAAGGTCTTCACTTTTCTGTTGTTCGCTAAATAATTCTGTTGTAATATTTCCGTTTTCATCCCGATCAATTAAGATATGTTTTGGCGACGGAATCAAGCAGTGTTGCAAACCACCAAAACCACCTATGGTTTCTTGGTAGGCGCCTGTATTGAAAAACCCAATATACAAGGGCTTGTCCTTATTGTATTTTGGTAAATAAATGGCATTCATGTGCTGCTCACTATTATAATAGTCGTCGCTATCGCAAGTTAAACCACCTAATAGAACACGCTCGTAGCTTTCTTGCCACCTATTGATAGGCAACATGATAAAACGCTTATTAATCGCCCAGGTATCAGGTAAAGTGGTTATGAATGAAGAGTTGATCATGTTCCACTTTTCGCGATCGTTCTGTTGCTTTTGGTAAAGCACTTCATAAATAGCACCGCCGCTTTCTCCTACTGTAAAGCTACCAAATTCTGTAAAAATATGGGGAACGTCTACTTCTTCTTCTTCGCATACTTTTTGTATTTGGTTTAGAATTTCATCGACCATATACTCATAATCAAAATCGAAAACCAAAGAGTTCTTTATAGGAAAACCTCCACCAATATTTAAACTATCTAAAGTGGGGCAAATCTTTTTTAAGCTCGTATAAACTTTTAAACATTTCGATAACTCGTTCCAGTAATAGGCATTATCACGAATGCCTGTATTAATAAAAAAGTGAAGCATTTTAAGGTTTACTTTTTTATTTTTCTGAATTTGATTCTTATAAAAGGGCACTATATTTTTATAACCAATGCCCAAACGAGACGTATAGAACTCAAACTTTGGCTCCTCTTCTGATGCAATACGAATTCCTACATTAAATTTGCCATTTATTTCCTCGGAAAGCAAATCGATTTCTTCATAATTATCTATTATGGGAATGGCATTTTTATGACCATTATTTATCAATCTAGCAATATTAGATATGTATTGTTCGCGTTTAAAACCATTACTGATAACGTAAGTCTCATTTGAAATTTTACCCTCTGCTTTTAAATTTTCAACAATATCGATATCAAATGCAGACGACGTTTCAATATGAATATCGTTTTTTAAAGCCTCATGTAATACATGTTTAAAATGTGAACTTTTTGTACAATAACAATAGCTATAAGTACCTTTATAATTATTTTTTTCGATTGCATTGGCAAACCATTGTTTTGCCTTGTTTATATTGTTAGAGATTTGTGGTAAATATGTGAACTTTAAAGGCGCACCATATGTTTCTACCAATTCCATAAGGTTGATGCCATGAAACTCCAATGTTTTATTTTCAAGTGCAAATTCTTCTTGTGGAAAATCAAAAGTCTGATTTATTAAATCTATATATTTAGTATTCATTTATTATTTTTAAAGTTTAAAGATGTAAAAATTTAATCTAACTAAGTGTTAAACTAACAAAAAAATAACGAATATCAAACTTGTATTTCATTCTGAGTAGTAGGTACAAAGCCATAATGATGCTGACTAGCATATATGGGCAAGGGGGAAGTTAACTTTAAAATCCGGTGGCTTAATCGGTAAGCTGCTCTTGAAAATGACTTCCAAATTTTCAAAAGCCCGAACATATAAACAGGTCTCAATTTGTTTAGTTAAATGCGGTACAAATGAAATATAAATATTTGTATTACATCGTATTTTTGAATGTTTTTTTTATTTTTTTTCACAACAATTATTAACACCATTACTAGCAGGGCACACCCAACAACGGGCTATAGCTCAAAGAGCAAAAGCAAACACAAAACACTCATAACAAGCGCTTTGCGTTTCAAAAAAAACCTCAATTACAATAAGCACTTTATCAGAACAATGTATCGTCTTTAATATTCTTACATCTTAAAGCGCGTTATCCATAAGCTTTGCAAAGGGATTAGTTTTTCTGTTTTGATATCCATGAATAGCGACAATCAAAGTGAGTACTATTGCGCCCCCAAAAGCCACATACATTACAGTGTTATATTGGTCTTTATTTGCGACACCAATGCCTACAAGTGCCCAAGCGCCAACTACGGCAAACTCACGCATATTTCTTTTCCAGACCATTAATATATTAAGAATTACGGCAGCACAAATAACCATTACAGTCCAACTAATTTCCGATAGACCAAAACGGCTCCACTCTATTTTCACTAAATACGCCGAAACGTTCGCAATGCTAGCCACTGCAATCCAGCCGCTATACACCACAAATGGCCACCATAAGAATGCGATAACAGCAAGCGGCTGATCGTCAAGCTCCATTCTATTGTTTACAACTATTTTGAGTAAAGAAAACAAAAGCAAAAACATCAAAACACAAGACACCCCAGTATATTCGTAAAGCCATGCCACTACCCATAATGCATTAAATAAGCAAGACAATATAAACCACCATCCTGTTTTTATAACAAAACTATCAGGGTTTATTGTTTTCGACCAAAGACTCTTAGCTTGGTAAACTACAAAGCCAAAAAGCATAAAATATATAAGCCCCCAAATAGCAAAAGTATATCCCGCAGGTGTAAAAAGTGATGTATACCGGTTTGAAACTGCCCCTATAGTGCTGCCATTAAGAACTCCGGTATTAGACAGGTAGTTTATAAAAACCACCGAAACAAATGCTAGCCCATTGCCTATTTGTAATGTTTTTTTCATTAATAACGGAATTTAGTACAATATAAACTTAATAATAGGCAAAGCCGATCTTTTACAATCAAAAAACTAACTCATTTCCTTTATATAACAAAAAAAAAGCCCATGAGGCTTTTTTATATATTAAATAGCGTTTGTGCTTATAGCATTTTCAAGGTATTCAATTCTTGTTCGCTTAAATGCTTCCAGCTACCTCGGGGAATATCTTTTTTGGTTAGATGGCCAATAGCTACACAGTCCAGACTAATAATCTCATACTTTAAATAATCAAATATCGTTCGAATAATACTATTACCTGTGTTTTTTATTTTTAAGCCAATTTCCTTTTTGGAAGCTCCATCAATATAGCTTACTTCTTCAACCGCAACTAGTTTACCTTCAACTTTAAAACCCGTCTGTATTTTTTTTAAATCTTCAAGCTTTAAATTTTTATCAAGCTCCACCTGAAACAACCTGGTAACCCCTTTTTTAGAGTTTGTAAATTTGTCGTGAATAGTATCGTCGTTAGTAAACAACAACAAGCCTTTGGAGTTTCTCCCTAAACGCCCGATGGGTTTTATTCTGGATGTAGTAGCATTTGCCACCAAATCCATTACTGTTCTCCCTTTCCCCTCACTAGTGGTCGTTGCAAACCCTTTTGGTTTGTTCAACAACACATAGGCCTTTGGTTCTGGGTTTACCCGTGCACCATCAAACCGTACTTCATCCCCTATTTTCACTTTATACCCCATTTCTACAACCACTTTTCCGTTAACAGAAACCAAACCAGTAGCTATATGCACATCGGCTTCACGTCTAGAACATGCACCAGAGTTGGCGATATATTTGTTCAAACGTATTTCATTAGGGTTACTCGATTTCTTTGGGGTCACGTTAGTTTTCTTAATAGGCGCATTTCCGCGCGCAAAACTTTTGCTCTTGGGATTGCTTATTTCACCTTTTTCGGAACCTTTTCCTCCTCCATTTTGCTGCCCTCTTCCAGAAGGTTTTCCTTTTCCACTACTTCCTTGATGTCTACTCATGACTCGTTATTTTTTGACAAAGATACTTTTTAAAATTCTGAATTTTGGATTCCGAATTCCGAATTTCTTAAATTCGATTTAAAACCAACCCAACATTGATTAAAACTATAGAAAAAACACCCGAAACAATAATAAATTTCAAAATATTATGAAGTATTAGATAGTGGATTTTAGTTTTGGAATGCCATAAAAGCAATAAAAACACCAACAATAGAAATACACACAAATACAAATAAAGATACATGTAACCAATTTCAAAACGATACAACAAAAAATAAGCTGGCAGCAAGGTCAATACAGATAAGATAGTCAGCATTACTTTTGAGGCATTTTCACCATACACCACAGGAATAGTTTGATAACCTTGCACCAAATCCCCTTTTATATTTTCTAAATCTTTAGTAAGCTCTCTCATAGATATCATTATAAATAAGAATGTACCATGGACAAAAATAACAGGCTCAAAATTCTTATAATAAATAAAAATGACAAAGAAAGGCGATATCGTTAAAACGGCAGAGGTTAAGTTTCCAATAAATGGCAGTTTTTTTAATTTATGCGAATAGAACCAAATAAGGAATATATAAACTGAAAAAAAAATAACAGCTCTAAAAGACACATAACTGGCTAGAACGACCGATATAAGATTAAGGACAAAGTAGAATGATAACTTGGTATTTTGGCTTACTAGCCGATCTAAACGAGATTTTATAGGTCTGTTAATTAAGTCTTTTTCAGAGTCATAGAAGTTATTAATAATATATCCTGCTGCAATAGTGGCCGAAGATGCCAAAACCAACATAAGCAAATTAACATCAAAAACCACTTCCCTTAGAGGCTTATCATGAGCCAAAATATAAATAGAGGTTAAATATTGAGCCATTACAACTATTAAAATATTGTAACCACGCACTTCAGAAAACATACTAAAAAACTTAAGGAGAATATGTTTTTGCCTTCTGTTTAACATAAAAAATATTTGAAATTATCCCGATAAATATGGAGACAATATAACTTTATAAATTTAGAAGTTATAAACCACTTCTAACTTATAATCTGCAAGCGATTGTTTAGCCTTCTCAATATCTTCTGTAAACCCAAGAATATAACCACCACCGCCAGATCCGCAGAGCTTTAAATAATACTCGTTAGTATCAAGCCCTTTTTTCCATAGTTCATGGAACTGTTGTGGAATCATAGGTTTAAAATGGTTGAGAACCACTTTGGAAAGGCGTTTCGTGTTTTTAAATAAAGATGGCATGTCCCCTTTTAAAAAGTCGTCTACACAAGCATCTGTGTGTTTTATAAATTGATTTTTAATCATATTACGGAACCCGGCCTGCTTCATGTTTTCCATAAACAAACCTACCATGGGCGCTGTTTCACCAATAATACCACTATCAATTAAAAACACCGCTCCTTTTCCATCACTTTGTTGTGCAGGAATACCAGTAGCTTCAATGTTATCTTTTGAATTTATTAGAATAGGAATACTTAAATAACTATTAAGCGGATCCAAACCAGAAGATTTGCCATGAAAAAACGACTCCATTTCAGAAAAAACAGCTTTAAGCTTCAAAAGCTTTTCGCGTGTTAAGTTTTCTAGAACCGTAATTTTATCAAAAGCATATTTATCATAAATAGCAGCCACTAAAGCGCCGCTACTTCCTACTCCATAACCTTGCGGAATGGAAGAATCGAAATACATACCCGCAGTGACATGCTGCTTTAATAATTCGATATCAAAAACAACCAAATCAGCAGAAACCCCCTCTAAATACGCTGCAAATCGCATTAAGCTTTTGTTTGATTCTATAGCCCCTTCTGAAGGGTTCTTAGAGGTCTTTAGGGCACCTTTGTAAAAATTATAAGGAATCGATAAGCCTTTTGAATTTTTAATTATTCCATATTCTCCGAAGAGTAATATTTTTGAGTAAAATAGAGGTCCTTTCATAGATATGGATTAAAAAAATAACAAAAAGATAGCAATTTACACTATTTTAATTTTTTAGAAACACTCATGAGCAATGGAAGTATTTCGTTTGATTTGGGTTAATTTATTATAAAATCATCTTCATTATCAACACCTATACCATACAACGAATACAATTATGATTTTCAGAATGATACCGTTTATTTTAGTTATTAGGTGTTACTCTCTTAACATATTAAGACATTCCAGATTTAAAAAAACAGTATTGATACCATTCACTCTTCTAAATCTACAATATCTTCTGCAAAATTAAAGCTTTTATCTTTAATTATATTCTGTTTTTATCAAATTTTGAAACTCAAATGAGTTTTAAAACCTTCTTTGAGATTTATTCTTCATCCAAAAGATTTGCGCCAAAACCAATGGTATCGCAAATATAATGACCATTTTGGCAATACTCCACTAATTCATTCTTAATAAATTCAAGCACCTGTTCTGTTTCCTTTTCTGGATATAAAACATGCACATTTGCGCCAGCGTCTAGCGTAAAACATAGGTTGGATCCTGTTTGGTTTCTAAACGCCCAAATTTTATTGATAATTTCTAAAGTACTGGGTTTCATTAAAATAAAATAAGGCATACTACTCATCATCATAGCATGCAACGTTAAAGCCTCACTTTCTACTAATGAAATGAAAGCCTTTAAATCCCCCCTTTTTAAAACATCTATCATATGAGATAGATGTTTATGCGCTTGCTTAAACCGTTCTTGTGCAAACGGATGACCATACATTAAATCATGACCCACCGTACTGCTTACTTGTTTTTCACCTTTATCTACCAATAAAATGGTGTCGTTGTAATTTTTAAAATTCTCATGTACCGTGTAAGGAAATTTAACCCCAAACAAATCGGAGCTTCCTTCAATATCGGCATGCTTACCCCAAACCACCACATCACCCTCAATACTTCTGCAGGCACTTCCTGAGCCTAAGCGCGCTAAAAAAGAAGCTTTTTCTGTAAAAAAGCCATCATTAAGAGGCTTTCCGCCCTCAGAACTCATTAACAACTGGTTCTCCATGCTCATTAAACACAATGCCAAAGCGCTCATTCCGGATGCAGAAGATGCAATGCCCGAACTGTGCGGAAAGGTATTTGAAGTTTCAATTTTAAAATGATACGCTCTTAAAAACGGCAAATAAAGTTCGATACGCTTAAAAAACGTTTCGATTTTCGGTTTAAATTCATCTTTCTTTTCGCCATCCAAAAAGACTTCAAATGAAAAATCGGCACCGCTTTCTTTTTTGGAATATTTTAATGTTGTTGTAGTTTTACATGCATCCAACGTAAAACTAATAGATGGATTTTCTGGAATTTGATTTTCCTTTTTTCCCCAATATTTCACTAGAGCGATATTACTAGGCGACGACCATGTAAATGCGCCGCTATGTAACGAGCTATTATATTCCTGATAACGCTCAGGACCAAGAATAAAGTGTTCTATTTTCATGTTGATTTTAATCTGCATGCAAAGATAACCGTTTTCTAAAAACTTAATAGAGACGAATACCTATTTTGATATGTTTTGAGCCACGATATATCCCCCTGTCCAAGCATTTTGAAAATTAAATCCGCCTGTTAAGGCATCGATATCAAGGACTTCTCCTGCAAAATAGAGGTTTTCAACCTGTTTACTCTCAAAGGTCTTGAAATTTATTTCTTTAAGACTCACACCTCCTGCTGTAACAAACTCGTCTTTAAAAGTGCTTTTGCCATTCACATCAAATACAGCAAGAGTAAGCTGCTGCGCTAAATTTTCCAATTGCTGTTTATTTAAATCTGCCCAACGGGTTTCGGCATTCATCTCTGATGCTAAAACTAAGTTTTGCCAAAGTCGCTTTGGCATATCAAAGCTCGCTGATTTAAATACTGTTTTTTTTGCCAAATCATGCTTCTTGCTTTTTAAAACTTCCAAGCAATCCTCAAAAGTTTTTCTTATAAAATTTATCTCTATTTTAAATTTATAATCCCGTTTTGCCAACTCCAAAGCCCCAAAAGCAGAAAGTTTTAAAATAGCAGGTGCACTCATTCCCCAATGGGTAATGAGTAAAGGCCCTTCACTCCACAAATTAGTATCTAAAACTTTTATTTCAACATGTAAAGCCACCACGCCAGGAATATCTTTAATCCGTTCGTCTGTTATATTAAAGGTAAAAAGCGATGGTACGGGCTGTGAAATGGTATGGCCTAAACCCTCTAATAATTTCCACATTTTAGGATTACTTCCTGTGGCCACTACTACTTTTTGAGACAGAAATGCACCTTGAGAGGTTTCAATTTGAAAAACTTGATGTTGCTTTTCAATAGATTTTACGGAGTGGTTCAACAAAACCTCAACACCATGCTTTTGGGCTTCATTTAAAAAACAATCTATAATGGTTTGTGAAGTATTAGAAACCGGAAACATCCTGCCATCTTCTTCAATTTTTAAAGCGACACCACGTTTTTCAAACCACTCTATAGTATCGCCCGTCATAAATTGATGAAAGGGACCTAATAATTCTTTTTCGCCACGGGGATAGTTTTTGGTTAGTTCTTGAGGAACAAACTCCGCATGGGTCACATTGCAACGGCCGCCACCAGATACTTTTACTTTGGTTAGCACCTCTTTTCCACGCTCTAGAATGGCTACTTTTAAGTTCGGGTTTTGTTCTGCTATATTAATGGCTGTAAAAAACCCTGCGGCACCTCCACCCATTATTATCACGTTTTTTTTATTCATAATCTATCGGGAAAATCAGAAATAATACCATCAACACCATAATGTTCCAATCGTTTTATTGCCGAAGGGTCGTTCACGGTCCATGTAAATACCTGAAAGTTTTGGGCTTGTATTTTTTCAACAGCCCTTTTTGTTAACATGGTATAATCAGGATGAATGGATACTGCGCTTATGCCTTTGGCGAATTTAACTGCA
This sequence comes from Mariniflexile ostreae, assembly GCF_042427585.1. Taxonomy (NCBI): domain Bacteria; kingdom Pseudomonadati; phylum Bacteroidota; class Flavobacteriia; order Flavobacteriales; family Flavobacteriaceae; genus Mariniflexile; species Mariniflexile ostreae. The sequence goes on from NZ_JBHMFC010000077.1 coordinate 36,808, forward strand.
GCCTCTAGATCGGTTTCGGTAAGAACCCCCAACATTACCATAGGGTTGATGTTACGTAGAGATGTCAGTAAATCATATTGAAAACTGGATACTAAAAAATCTCGGTAGTTCCATTTTTTTTCATTAACATAAAAATCAATCCAATCACTTATTTTTCTTACTGTATTTTTTCCTTTTAACTCTATGTTTAATAGAAGGTTTTTATCGATTACAGTCATAACTTCTTCTAAAGTGGGAATACTATAGTGATCTAAAACCTTTAATTCTTTTAATTCTGAAAGCGTCCATTTTGAAATTTCTCCAGAACCATTTGTCACCCTATCCAAAGTAAAGTCATGAAAGACGACTAGCTCGCCAGAGGCACAAACATGCACATCTATTTCAACACCTTCAATACCCAATTCCACAGCCTTTTTAATAGACTCTAACGTATTTTCGGCTAAGTGACCTCTAGCGCCTCTATGCCCTATTTTTAGTGGTGGCAGCTTCATTGTATCTGTTTTTTATGAGCGTTTACTGTTTCTGTTTTTTTATTGAATGTTTAGCTTTTAGGTCGCATCAACCCTTCCTGCGCTACAGACGCCACCAATTTACCATCTCTAGTAAAAATATGCCCTCTAGCAAATCCTCTGGCACCAGAAGCGTTTGGCGACTCAATAGAAAAGAGCATCCAATCCTTAAAATCAAAATCTCTAAAATACCACATAGAGTGATCTAAACTTGCTGTTTGTGTGTTGCCCCAATGCGCTTTACTAGCATGTGGATTAAGTATGGATACCAAAATATTATAATCAGAAATATAGGTTAAAATTTGCTGTTTTGTTGCCAAATCTAAGTCCTTAACATTCCCTTTTAACTTAAACCATACATCGTAAAATGGTGGCAAATCTTTTTTATCTAATGGATTAGCCACTATGGTAGGCTTAAATTCGATAGGACGCTCAATTTCAAAAAAAGATTTGAGGCTCTTTGGCAGCATATCGCCCCATTGGTTTAATATCTCTGTCCAACTTAACAAATCTTCAGGCTGTTTTAATCCAGGCTTCATTGTTGTTTGATGCTCATATCCCATTTCCTCTTGATGGAAAGACGCCGAGAGAATAAATATAGTCGTCTCTTTTTGATGTGCTGTTACCCGCCTTACTGAAAAACTCCCTCCATCTCTAATGATGCTCACGTTATAAGTGATTGGCAAATTTAAATTACCAGTTTCCAAAAAATAAGCATGCATAGAATGCAGCACCCTTTTATTGGTTATGGTCCTACTAGCTGCATTTAAAGCCTGAGCTAAAACCTGTCCGCCAAATACTATAGGATTTCCAACAGTTTCACTGATACCGTTAAATTCGTTTTCATTAATTTTCTCTAAAACCAGAAGGTCCAACAAGCCATCAACTGTATTCATAATGTTTATATTCAATATTAAATTTTAGCATTGTAAATTTACAATGTTAATTGCAATTGCCTAAACGATTTGACCCCTTCTTTTATACCGCGATATGTTTCAAAATACCAAGTCGCTTGGTGATCCCTTCTAAGTCTGCTTTATTACTTATGGCGCTTGAAGCATCCTCATAAAGATTTTCCGCTTCCCTTAATGCCATATTTTTATAAGATTCCTCTGCGGTATCAGTATGCTGTAACATATGCTCGAACATGCCCAATAATTTTTGAACAATAACAATATCGTGTTTACAATACGTTCTTAAGGCTCCCATTACCTCATAGAGCAAAACCTTAAATGAGGTGCTTTTCAAATGGACTATAGCGACTCCTGAAGCATTAAAATAATAACTTTTATCTTTCTTTCGCATCCGCATTAAAAACAATTCCGTTAAATAATCGATGGCATTAATTGCCGTACCGGGATCATTTATGCCAGGGGACATCGCTTTTACGGCGATTTCTGTAAGCTGTTTAAAAGCAAGCACGTAATTATCTTCTATAAACTCACTTTTTGAAAAATTAAACGCAGAAAATATACTATCGATAGCATCACTTTTAATTTTTCTTTCAATTCTAAATAAGGGATTTCCTTTAAAAACATATTCGCCTTTATAAACCATAATATCCACCTTAACGCCATGATCTTTTACCGCTTCAAAAACAGCGCTTAAACTAACATCCTCCATATATCCAGATGTTTTAGATTTTAAAACCAGCCAATGGGCACTGTTTGGGAAGCTCGATTCTCCTGTTTTTTCAAATTCGACAAGCGTATTAAGCCTATTTTTAGCGGTGTTAAAAATAACGCTCATGATATTACTAATTTGAATTTCCTGAGATATGGAATGGATAAAATAAATAAAAGCCCCTAGGCAGAACGTCATAAAAACAATAGCCAATAGCACTGAAAACCCTGGAAGCTGGTACTTATCGCCTGTAGGCTCTATAGAAATTAAAGTAAAAATGCAGTATAACAGACAGGAATTATAGATACCCAAAATAACTTGGTGTCGTCTATTGGAAATCAAGCCAGGCAAAACTCTAGGAGAAAAATTACTGGACGCCTGATTAAGCAAAATCATAACCATTGAAAAACTAAAAACCATTATAGAGATTAAGCCTGCTATAAAAGTAGTGAGAATGGTTCTAGCGGTTTCAACATTATTAATAACCAACCACGGCACGTGCTCTACTAAGTACTTAGAAACATGCAGATGCTCTACATAATACATTAAAAAAGCAAACAAAAAACCACCTAAACTTATAAGGCTTGGATAAAATGCAATATTACTTTCCAACTTATAAATGTAATTGAGAACTCTATGCAAAATGGCTTTCATGAATTGTTTTTTCTAGTTAAGAGCATGATACGATACCTTATTTGATTGAAAATTACAGAGAATATGCTTTTAAACAAAGATATTACACACAAAATCTAAACCTATTAGTCGTAAAGAAAGCTATTCTAATTCCAACTTAACCGGCTACGTTCATTCCAATAAGCTTCACCAGAAACCCCTAAAGCCTTCAACACACTTAACTCGTCTTCTGAAAACTTAAAATGCAGAGCCTCTAGGTTTTGCTGAAGCTGGATAGTATTAGAAGCACCACTAAGCACGTAATCAGGATGTAAACAGTCTATAACAAAACGTAAAGCAATAGCATCTACTCCTACTTTATACTTTTGTGCTAATGCCTTTAATACGGTATAGGATGTTTGATAATTGGAAAAATTCGCATTTTCAAACACACGACCGTTTGCCAAAGCTTCCTTAATTATAACTGTTTTTCCTTGTTGAAGTACCTCTTTTAATATAGAAAAAGCAGACTGCTCCAATACATTATATGTCACTTGAAAACTATCAAATAAGACATCGTTATTGTTCTCAACCTTAAGAGCCGCCTCAATAACCTCTTTTTGGTTGGGACCACTTGTTGTGATACCTATTTGCAGCCCTGTTTCTTTTTTTATTTGATAGAGTTTACGTAAAACCTCCTGGTTTTCTAAAACACCACTTTCAAAAGTGGCCGAATGCACTTGATAATATTTTAAATTGGGCAACATGTTTTTGGACAGTTCCCATTGCTCTAAAAGCTTATTTAATTGATGTGATTTAACTTCGTGCTGTCCATTAAAGTCTAGTTCCCAATTGGCCACATAAGTATAGCCCCATTTCGTTCCAAGCACGGCATCGCTGTGGTTTCTCTGGCTATTCCAGTCGTTCAAAAAAGTTTCCCCCTTACCATACGATGGTGCCGTATCAAAATACCGAATTCCTAATTTATAGGCTTCATCCAATACTGCAAAAGCATTTTCCCTAAAGGCTTCCTTAGATTTATCGATGGTTTTATCTGCTCTAATATTAATATATTCTGGTCGTCCCAATGCAGCCAATCCCAACCCTATTTTTGTCATGCTATTTAATCTATAAGTTCCGTTTCAATAACCGTTTCGCTAAGTAATGTTCTATGCACAGGACATTTTGAAGCAATTTCTTTTAATTTATCTTTTTGAGCTTCATCTAAATTCCCAACAAATTTTAATCGTTTCTGTAAATGATCTATTCGGCTTGGTTTATCATCGCCTAACATTAAATCTTCACTATGTTTTTTAGAATAGGTAATATAAGCAAAGACCTCTTGTAAATCCCATTTTTTACGTTCGGCATAAAGTTTAAGTGTCATAACTGTACATGCGGCAAGTCCTGCACTTAAAAAATCATAAGGAGAAGGCCCAAAGTCGTCGCCCCCCATACTTTCTGGTTCGTCTGCTATAAAATCATGTTTCTTGGTTTGGATACTTGTTGTAAAGTTATCTTCTGCCACATTTAAATGTGCCACCAATTGTTCGCCCTTTACATCCAATATCTTATTATCTTGAGGTTCAAAATACCGCTTTACCCACGTACCTATTATATCGCCCACATATTCACTATCTTTTGAATTAGAAAGCAAATGATCGGCATCGTCTAAACTCACAAAACTTTTTGGGTGAAAGGCATTTTTGTACAACATCTCTGCATTTTCAATGCCCACAATTTTATCGAAGGGCGCATGCATAATTAATAAAGGCTTACGTAAATTTTTAGTAATTTCAGGCAAATCGGTTTTATCAAAATCGGCAATAAATTCTTGATTGATTTTAAACGGTCTTCCTCCTATATCCACTTCCACATCTCCTTTTTCTTTAACCTCATCGATGCCGTGAGAAAACAAATGCGTAACATGGTTTACAGTTGCAGGTGCACCAATAGTGGTTACCGCTTTAATATTCTCTAATTTAGATGCCGCCACAATAACTGCTGCACCACCCAAAGAATGTCCCACCAATAACGAAGGTGCCTGGTAATGTTCTTTTAAATAATCGTTAACGGCCAATAAATCTTCCACATTTGCAGAGAAGTGACTTTCAGAAAACTCACCCTCACTTCTCCCTAAACCCGTAAAATCGAAACGAACCACGCCAAAACCGTGACTGGTAAGCGATCTGCTGATGTTTTTAACTGCAGAAAACGAGCTATTACAAGTAAAACAATGTGCAAAAACAGCATAGTAATGTGGTTTTTGGCCTGCAGGAAGCTCTAAATATGCTTGCAATGCATGTCCTTTTTTATTTTGAATATTCAATTTTGTTCTTTGCATCTTTTAAACATTTTAATAAATTAGAAATTTCCCTTATTTTTTTCTTAGAACCCGATCGAGAGAGCATTTAAACAAAGTGCTTTAGTTTCTATGGTTTTCATAACAATAAAACATAATTCTTTATTTTATCTTGATCGGTATGGATTAAAAATTGCTTCAAAAGCAATTGAAGTTTAGGGTTTATAAAACTTTCGCAAAACGGTTTTTTAGGATTTTTATAATAATAATTCTGAATTGCCTCACGGGAGGCTTCAAAAGCAGCAAAATCAAGCACTTGCGTTATTAATAAATTATCAAAATCATTTTGAAACGTTTTAATAATTAGCTTTGCGTCTTGTTTTTGTTTTTCGGAAAACACATAAACCGCTGAACGATACTTCCCTCTCATGGAATGGTTAGAGGTGCTTTTATGAGTGTATAAATGAATCTCAATAATGGTTTTAAGCGCAATGACTTTTGTATTAAAATAAACAATCACCGCTTCTGAAAACGCCTGATTTTCTCCCACCGAAGCGACATAGCCTTGGTCCACTTTTTCAACCCCTTTTAAAGATTGAAACACAGCTTCCGTACACCAATGGCACCCCCCTCCCAACGCTATTCTCATCATACTTATTAAGAACTACACGACAGCATAGAAGCGCCTACTTTATCTCTAGCCCAATCTGGACGTTTTGCGAACCATTTTTGGTATTCCGGTTGCTCATCGTATGGTTTTTTCAGCATTTCAAACAATTCATTTAATACTTTGTAATCTCCTTTATCTGCATCTTCAATAGCCAGTTGCGACATATAATTTCGAAGAACATATTTAGGATTCACCAAATTCATCTTGTCTTTTCTTGCTTTATCCGAGAAGGATTCCAATGTCAATCTATCTGCATAAGCCTTAAACCAAAACATCCATTTTTCTTTAATATCCCCGCGGATGTCCTCTAAAAAATAAAAAGCATCTCTAACGGCCTCTATCCCTTTTAAAGGTTGTTCCTTTTTAAAATCGCCTAAATTTCTAAAGAATATCGTCATGTCCGTTTCCGTTAGTTGCAAATTTTCTTCTAAATCTTTAATTAATACTTTATCTAAATCTATTTTCCGTTCCAAGCCTAGTTTAGAGCGCATCATGTTTAAAGACGCTTGATCAAAATTATTTTTATAATCCTCTAAAACCGCCTCCAGAACGGGCACATCTTCAATTAAAGGATAAAGCGCATTTGCCAATTGCACCAAATTCCACAATCCCATATTAGGCTGATTACCGTAACGATAGCGCTTGTACTGCCTGTCTGTGGTGTTTGGCGTCCAACCAAAATCAAAACCTTCCAACCAACCATAAGGCCCATAATCTATTGTTAGCCCCAGAATAGACATATTATCGGTATTCATAACCCCATGTACAAAACCCACACGTTGCCAATGTAGGATCATCTCTAATGTTTTTTGTGAAACATCTTTAAAAAACTGAACATAGTTTGCTTTCGAAACATCTTCTAAATAAGGAAAGTGATGTTTTATAGTAAAATCCACTAAGGTTTTTAAGGTATGATGATCTTGTTTTGAAGCAAAAATCTGATAGTTTCCGAAACGCAAAAAACTGGGCGATACACGTGTTACGATAGCCCCTTTTTCGTAAGCTGGATTTCCATTATACAAAACATCTCGTAACACTTGGTCGCCTGTTAAGGCCAATGCCAATGCGCGTGTTGTAGGTACGCCTAAATAAAACATAGCTTCGCTACACAAATACTCACGTATCGATGACCGTAAGACTGCCAAGCCATCGGCAGTTCGAGAATACGGTGTTTCTCCTGCTCCTTTTAGTTGTAATACCCAACGTTTATTATTATGAACAACCTCGCACAGATTAATGGCACGGCCATCCCCCAATTGTCCAGCCCAATTTCCAAATTGATGGCCGGCATAGCACATGGCATAAGGCGTAGTATTGGACAAAACCTCATTTCCAGTAAACACATTTAAAAACTGTTCTGTTTTACTATCTGCTTCTGTTAATCCTATATTTTCAAGCATTTCCAAAGCGACATGAAGCAATTCTGGTTTTGCCGTTTTTTTAGGGTTTACATAAGAAAAACAGGCTTTAGACACCTGTCTTCTTGTATTTTCCATAATGGGATCCGCTGGCAATTCTTTGGTGAATGTATCTTTGATATTGAGTTTCATGCGTTACACTTTTTTTAAAAATTCGATTGCTGCATCAGGATTTAGATGAAAATCTGAAAACACGACATTATCATACTTATCAATGAATAAAAACCAGGGGGTCCCACCTGTTTGATAATGCTTCATAATAGTGGACATGGATTTTCCATCGCATCCTGCATCATGGCCAAACGGTATCTTTAAATGATATTTTTCTTGAGTCTCCACTATTTTTCCAAAGGTATTTTCATGATGCCCCTCGAAAACAGTTTGCACTGCTAAAAACACCACTTCAGCATGATCTTTTAAAGCTTCTACCATTTTTTTTAAATCTGGAAACCCTTTACTATGGCAGCCCGGGCACCAATATTGAAAACAATATACCACTTTAAACTTCCCACTTAAAGACGAGAGGGTTATAGGGGTCCTTTTATTCCCTTCAGCATCAATCCACTGGTTCACATCAAATGCTTTAGCTTTAAAAGCTTCTGGATTTTGCTGTGATGGATGGCTCATGTTTAAATTTTTTTATCTGAAACAAGACTCAAGGCTTTTAAATCTTAATCCTTTTTCAGCTTATCGGCATGCATACTGCGAAGTTTCGCTAATTTTGGTGTAATTACCGCACTACAATACCCCTGCGTTTGATTATTGGCATAATAATCTTGATGATAATCTTCGGCAGCATGGAAAACCTCTACAGCACTAATTTCTGTTACGATAGGATTTTCATAATATGCAGCGACGTCGCGGCACACATTTTCTGCAAGTGTTTTTTGGGCATCATTATGATAATAAATTACAGAGCGGTATTGGGTACCCACATCGCCACCTTGTCTATTTAAGGATGTTGGATCATGGCTCGTCATAAAAACTAAAAGTAAATCTTCATATGAAATCGTATGGGCATCAAAGCTCACCTGAACCACTTCGGCATGCCCCGTTAATCCAGAGCACACTTCTCTATAGGTCGGTTTTCCAGGAACGGTACCCCCCATATAGCCCGATACAATTTTTTCAACACCGTCTATTTCTTTAAAGACAGCTTCTATACACCAAAAACAGCCGCCACCCACCGTCATAACTTCTCTTGTTTTGTTTTCCATTATATCATTTATTTTGCTGTTTCTAAAACCATTGATTCTGAGTTCATACAATAGCGCAAACCACTAGGTTCTGGACCATCGGGAAACACATGTCCTAAATGGGCATCACAGGAATTGCACATCACCTCAACCCGTACCATACCAAACGCAGTGTCTTTCTCATACTTTACGGCATTTTCTTTAATAGGTTGTGTGAAGCTGGGCCATCCCGTTCCAGATTCAAATTTTATAGTAGAATCAAATAGAGGAGCATTGCAACAAACGCAGTTATACTTTCCAGACTCATGGGCACTACAAAGCGCACCACTATGTGCAGGCTCTGTTCCTTTTTGTCTAGTAATTATATATTGTTCTGGACTTAATTGAGCTTTCCATTCGGCTTCTGATTTTTCTACTCGTTTATCGGGTGTTGGGTTTCCATTTACCGAAAAACTTATAATATCTTTCCAAGTTAACATAATACGATTCTTTTTTTTAGTTGAAAAAACAACTTTTTAGCCTAAGTATAGTCGTAATTTCATTAAATAACTTACAGATTAAATCTTTTCAAAGGTTTTAAACGTAGCACAACATTTTCAATGTTACAAAAACAAAAAATGTTTAGGGTGTAGAATTAGACACTTGTAACAGTTTTCCATTATAGTACTTGTTTCCATTTAATGAGAAATCAAAAATATACGCTGCCATCCCTAAAGCAGTATTGGAAGCCTGATAGCCAGGAAAAGCCTCTTCTAACATTTCTGTCTGCACCGCACCTAGTGCCAGCACATTAAAAGACACCCCAGAATCTTTATACTCTTCGGCAAGTAACTCTGTTAGATTGATTACCGCAGCCTTACTGGAACTATACGCTGCAAGCCCTGGGAATTTCATACTGCCTTGCACCCCTCCCATAGAACTGATTGTGACCACATGCGCCTTATTTTTCATAAAAGGCAAAACAATTTTGGTTAACTCTGCAACCCCAAAAACGTTGGTTCGGTATACGGTCTCAAAATCGTCCATAGAAATATCAGCAAATGGTTTATTTATCAATGCACCTGCGTTATTAATTAAAACATCTACTTGTTTCCAATTGTTTTTGATGAAATGTTCTACTTCCTTATAAGCCTCTTTATGCCCTAAATCGAATGAAAAACAGGTTACATTTTTAAGTTTAAGGTTTTGAATGGGCGTGTCATTCCTCGAAAGCGCTAAAACGTTGTGTCCTGCTTTTTCAAACAGTTGCACTAATTCAAAACCAATACCTCTACTTGTTCCGGTTATAATAATATTTTTACTCATTTTTTTTGTTTGGGTTTAAAGGTAAAAAAAACCTGATTCAAAGCCGATACTTATCGGGAGAAACAGGTTTTACTCGTAATGTTTAACTATTTGGCTAAATATAAAGCAAACGCCATAGGGTTTCTGCTACAACGCAATCACTTTTTATTCCAATTTACTGCACCACTATCATTTTTGAAATCCCTTGAACTTTTATAATATAGCTGCCATGGGTTAAATTATCAATATCGACCTGTCCTTTTGAAGTATTAAAATAGCTTTTAACTACTGTTCTACCTAACATATCTATAATTTGAACCTGTCCTAAATGCTGTTTTTCCAACGATACATTTAAATACGAACCTTTAATGGGTACAGGGTAGATATGAAGGTTATTTTCCCTTATAGTATTCTCAGTAATATTTAAAGCTTCACTTCCTCCAAAACCAACGCTTACGCCCAAATCCGCTTGTTTATAAGGAAGTCTTGTTCCGCTTGCGCCAAATTCTTCGGCACCAGCATCGAACATCACAGGTCTTGCAGCTCCAAAAACATCATTAATTAAAAAACCATAACTACCTAATCCATAATCTATGGCCGCACTTCCACTTTTTACTCTATACAAATCGCCATCTGAAGCCAACAGCCCTGAAGCAACGTTTATATTTCCCGTTGCTACTATAGTTCCAAAAGCATCGAAAACACCTGTTTGTGAAATATTGTTTTCATACTTAGAAGATGCGCCAGTAAGGTTTGTAGTAACCTGGATAGCCCTATTAGAGTTTGTGTTTGGCATTGTTGTGTTTACGAATAGGATATTATTCCCAACAACCACATTATCAGGCGCAACGCTTTGTGTACTACTAAATTTAGTCCCAATCCGTATTCCATAATCACAATTCACAAATGTATTATTTATTATGATGGTGTTTTTCACCGGGAAATAACCATTTAATACCCCATCATTTCTGCCATTAGCAATGTTAATTCCTCCAACACCACTAGATAAGTTCCCGTTCGGGTATCTGCTTCTAACCCCTTCAATATAATTATTGTAAATTTTATGATTTTCCCCCATCACGCGAACACCTCCACTAAACGCATAACCGTTTGCTAAAAAAAAATTATTATATACTTCACAATTATTTCCGTGCCTTAAAGTTAAGGCACCAGAATAATTTTCAAAAGTATTGTTATAATATTTATTGTTTCCACTTTTGTTAGAAATCACTTCAATCTCACCAACAAAGTTATAAAAATAATTTTCATAAACCTCTGAAGAAGAATCAGACAATGACGTAGAACTGTTACCTAATCTAATAGCATCTTGATCATTATCTGCATTAACAACGGAAGTGCTTTGAGGTTTTCTATTTGCAAAATAATTATGATGAATTTTATGAAAATTCTCTATATTTGTTTCTCTGTTATCATTAATGATACTACCTACACCATGTTTCCCAAGAAAGGAACAGTAACTTATTTCATTATGATGTCCTCTTAATAAAATCCATTTGAATACTTCCGTTTGTTGGGAGGAACTTTGATTAAAGCTGTCTATCTTAATATTTGTAACCTTACAATTATTACAATCGGTGTTAGATGCTCTAAACTCTATTAAAGGTGTTCCTGTTGTAACCATGGCGGGAGGGTTTTGAAAAACAACACCCTCAAAGTATATATAGCTTCCACCTAACTTCACATTGGTTTTTCCAGAAAAGATTACCGCCCCTGGGGTTTCAGCCTTAATGATTATCGGGTTCGTCGCATTGCCATTCTTGTTAATACTGATGGTGACATCGTTCCATATACCACTGTTTGCTAAAATTATTGTTGTACCTGGACCAGCAGCCGAAATAGCATTGTTTAAAGTACTTTGATTAGTTACAGTCTGGCTATAAACGGACCAAGAGCACAACAAAGCAATTACGCCTAAAAAGTTAAATAATTTAATTTTCATGTTCTTTAAGTGTTTTAAGTTGAACCCATCTGGTTTACCAAACTGGTTTACCATAAAGGGTTCAAACATACTGAAATTAAATTATAAAAATCATTTTTTTTTAACTACTGAGCCAAAAATTAAAATTTTACCTGAAGTCTTTCTTTTGTTTTCTAAATTTAGAATGCTTGCATTTTTTAATACTTAAAATCAAGAAGCATTAAAAATGGAAACCTATAAAAAATTCTCACTCTATATATATTTATACGATGGAACTTTCACTAAAAAAATTAATCTAGCAAAGGTATTCATTGAAATTTAAAATATTACTGCGAACTATTAAGAAGGCTAAACTACTAAACGGATTAAAGAATATATCACAGACACGGCTTCTATAGATTTTCTTGATTGCTGTCTGGACTTAATATTCTAATAATATACACGTAAAGAAACAACCATACCTCTAAAATCATAAAAAGAGTCAAGTTTATTTTAAAGCTCTCTCTTTAAATTACAGTATAAAATCCAAAAAAAAAGCACTTACATCCTAGGATGAAAGTGCCTTCAAATAAATTGAAGTTCTCAAGCTTAAGCAAACTCCAATTCTTTATCCGTTTTTGCATATGCTTTTGTTATCGAACGTTTCATCAGAAGCGAAAAAACAAAAGCTATAACAAACAATCCGGCAAAAACTTTTAATGTTGTATCTAGAGACCCTGTAGCGTCTTTAACCATATCATAGATTGTAGGCCCAACCACACCTGCCAATCCCCATGCTGCCAAAACCATACCATGAATAGCACCTAATTGTTTTGTTCCGAATAAATCACCCAAGAATGCTGGCAGAACGGCAAAGCCTCCACCATACATAGTAATTACAGTAAACAACACCACTAAAAAAGCAATTTCTAAAGAGATGGTTGGTAAAAAATAAAAGGCCATAATCTGAAATGCAAAAAATAAAATAAACGTATTTGCTCTTCCCAAGTAATCTGAAAGTGCAGACCATCCAATTCTACCCAAACCATTAAAAACTCCTATCAAACCAACTATGGTTGCGGCTTCCATGGGTGTATAGTTGAGTTTCTCTTGCATCATGGGGCTTGCTGCAGAAATAATGGCTATACCACAGGAAATATTAATAAACATCATAATCCAAATAAAATAAAAGCGTGATGTTTTTAAAGAGGCGTTAGCATCTATATTAGACATATCTGCTTTTATGGTTTTACCCTCTCCTGGTTTATAGCCAGCTGGCAAATAACCTTCCGGTGGCCTTTCAATATACTGTGCAGAAGATAAAATCAAGATCATGTAAATAGCTCCTAAAATATAGAAAGTATTTGCAATTCCTACGGAATCAAACAGAGACTGCATAACAGGGCCAAAAATTAGGGCAGCAAAACCAAACCCCATAATAGCCATTCCTGTTGCCAAACCACGTCTGTCTGGAAACCATTTTACCAATGTACTCACAGGAGTAATGTAGCCCAATCCTAAACCAATACCACCGATAACACCATAACATAAAAGGAACAACCATAATGACCCTAACTGGACTGCCAATCCTGAGCCTAAAATCCCAACACCATAGAGTACCCCAGCAGTTGTACCACTTACTTTAGGCCCTACTTTCTCAACCCATCTGCCTAAAAACGCAGCAGACAGTCCTAAAAGTAATATAGCAATTTTAAAAGCCCATTTAATAACACTGCCATCTACATCAAAAATATCCTTAACAGGATTCGTCATTACAGAATAGGCATAAACCGAACCAATCGAAATGTGAATCCCAACTGCAGATGCCGCGATTAACCAGCGATTTTTAATTTTTTTTGTATTCATATTTTAGATTTAATAGTCGTATAGGATTCAACAATACGTTTTAATTCACTCTAACTTCTTTAAAATAGTTTTTAAGTATGCTTACCGCTGCTTGCAATTCTTCCTCTGTGTTTTCACGGGCATCTTTTAATTCATAGTCCCACCCCAGTGCTTCCCATTTATGGATTCCCAATTTATGATAGGGCTGAATTTCAATTTTTTCGATGGTCTCAAAATCCTTAAAATACTCACCCATGGCATGTAACAGTTCTGGTTTATTGGTAATTTCTGGAATCAACACGTACCTTAGCCACATTTTCTTTCCTGAGGCTTCTCTATATTTTGCAAAATTGAGTGCCGTGTCTTTATTACGCTTCCCCGTTAAAGCTTCATAACCATCTTCTGTCATGTGCTTAATATCCAGCATAACCAAATCGGTATAATCATCTAAAAGCTCTTTGGAAAAGTGGTTCAATATCCTACCATTAGTATCGATATTGGTATGGATACCTTCTTCTTTCAACCTTTTAAAAAAAGGCACTAAAGCTTTTGACTGTAACAAAGGCTCGCCTCCAGATACCGTAACACCACCTCTTTTACCAAAATAAGGTTTCATTTTAAGTGCCATTTGAACTAATTCTTCAACATCGTACTCCTTACCACCAGAAGTCGCTATAGAATCTGGATTATGGCAATAGAGACATTTTAATTTACATCCCTGTAAAAAAACAATCATACGAATTCCTGGACCATCATGTGTTCCAAAAGACTCAATAGAATGTACTTGCAATATGTTCTCTTTAGTTTTGATAAGACTAGGTTTTAAATTAAGCATCCGAAAAAGAAATATAAGATTTCCTTTTCAGATGCTTTTCAAATATTAGTAATAACTACATAGATTCATGGAAAGAACGCGTAATAACTTCCATTTGCTGCTCTCTTGTTAATCTCACAAAGTTAACAGCATAACCAGATACACGAATGGTTAATTGAGGATATTCCTCTGGATGTTCCATGGCATCCAGCAACGTTTCCTTATTTAGCACGTTTACATTAATATGTTGTGCATTTTTGGAAAAATAACCATCCAAAATAGTAGATAAGTTTTCTATTTGCTCTTCAATATTGGCTCCTAAAGATTTTGGTACGATAGAGAACGTATTTGAAATACCATCTAAAGAATCTTTATAATCAATTTTAGAAACTGAATTTAACGAGGCTATAGCACCGTTAGAATCCCGTCCATGCATTGGGTTCGCACCTGGTGCAAATGGTACGCCTTGTTCTCTTCCGTCTGGAGTGGCTCCAGTTTTCTTACCGTAAGACACGTTAGATGTTATGGTTAATACAGACATGGTTGGCTCTGCATTTTTATACACCGCCAGTTTTTTAAGTTCATTATTAAAATCGGCAACCGCTTGCGCAGCAAAAGCATCTACCCTATCGTCATCATTTCCGTATTTTGGAAACTCGCCTTCTATTTTAAAATCTACTGTTAAGCCCTCTTCATTTCGAATTGGTTTTACTTTAGCATATTTAATAGCAGAAAGTGAATCTGCAACAATTGAAAGACCCGCTATCCCGTAAGCAATGTTAATGCCTGGATTGGTATCAATCAATGCCATTTGAGCTTTTTCATAATAATATTTATCATGCATGTAGTGGATAATATTCATAGAATCGTTATACACACGTGCCACTTGTTTCATAGCTATTTTAAAATTAGCCATGACTTTATCGTAATCTAAGTACTCATCATCACAATTCTCAATACCTTTCACCATGAGTTTTCCAGAAAACTCACAGCGCCCACCGTTAATGGCCAATAACAAGGTTTTTGCTAAGTTGGTACGGGCACCGAAAAACTGGATAGATTTTCCTAATTCCTGATAAGACACACAACAAGCGATACCATAATCATCAGACCCTCTAGTGGTTCTCATCAATTCATCATTTTCAAATTGGATGGACGAGGTATCGATAGATACTTTTGCACAATAATTTTTAAAATTTTCTGGTAATTTTTCAGACCAAAGAATAGTCATATTGGGCTCAGGTGATGGCCCTAGGTTGTATAATGTGTTTAAGAATCGGTAAGAAGTTTTGGTTACTTTAGTTCTTCCGTCATCAAACATCCCACCAATGGCTTCTGTTACCCATGTTGGATCACCAGCAAATATTTCATCATAAGCTCCCATTCTTAAATGGCGCACCATTCGTAATTTCATTACAAACTGATCAACAAGCTCTTGAGCTTCTTCTTCATTAATTAAACCTTCCTCTAAATCATTTTCGATATAAATATCTAAAAACGTAGACACGTTACCTAGAGACATTGCTGCACCATCTTGCTCTTTTACAGCTGCTAAATAAGCCATATAGGTCCATTGCACAGCTTCTTGTGCGGTTTCGGCTGGACGACGTAAATCTAAATCGTATTTATCACCCAACTCAATCATTTCATTTAAAGCCTTAATTTGATCGGACACTTCTTCGCGTAAGCGAATTACAGCATCTGTCATAGGGCCTGTAATAGCAGCTAAGTCTGCTTTTTTAGATTTAATAAGAAACTCAATTCCGTATAGTGCCACACGACGATAATCTCCGATAATTCTACCACGAGCATAATTATCAGGCAATCCTGTAAGGAAACCTAAAGAGCGGAATTTTCTAATTTCCGAGGTATACGCTGCAAAAACACCATCATTATGTGATTTTACATATTTTGAAAACAACTCTGTTAAAGCAGCATTTGGTTTTAAACCATGCTCAGCAAGTGCTGTTTGAACTACTTTAAACCCTCCAAAGGGCTTCATGGTTCTTTTTAACAACTCATCAGTTTGCAAACCAACAATAACCTCGTTTTCTTTATCGATATAGCCCGCCTCAAAAGCACTAACTGTTGAAATGGTTTCTGTATCTATAGAACGAACCCCATTGTTCATTCTTTCCTCTTGAGTCGCCTTTTTACAAATTTCCCATAACTTTAGGGTTTTTTCGCTAGCACCAACTAAAAACTCATCTGTGTCGTAATAAGGAGTAATGTTATTAATGACAAAATCCTTGACATTGACCTGTTCAGTCCAAATTCCGAATTTAAATTGTTTTACTTCCATGTTTTATTGTATTACTAATTTATGAAAAAATCTATGTTTATTTTATGATAACAAAAGTAAACACAGGCTTTAATTATAAACATGATAAAAGTCATAAACCCTTTTAAGTAAGAGGCTTGCAACACTCTTCTGTTAACGAAAACGTTTGAAACAAAAACAGCTTACATACTTTTGTTTATAACATTAACATATTTATTTCATAAATAGCACAAAAAGCGCTTTAGAACATACAACTCTCTTTAATTAAAAGGAATTTAATTGTGATTTTCGCAAAAATTAAAAAACTTAAAACCAGATTGTTTCCAAGGCCCCTGAAAACATATTCCAATGGGCTTAAAACGCTTTTCCTTAACCCGTTTCATGCGATATGTTTAAAAAAATTAGTTCGTGCAATAAAGCATAATATAGGACTATTTCTTTTTTTTGTACCCTAACAACTTTTAGTTCTATTTGAAAATACCATTTATTTCCCTAATTTGCATCACACTTAACTTATATAAACCCATGATTAAGGTTACTAGAATTTTTGATTTCCCGCAATATCAACTTGAAAAATTCAATCTTGAAAGAGCGCTCACGACGAAATACAATGACACATGGGTAAGTATCTCTTCAGAAGAATACATCGAACAATTCAATAAGATAAGTAGAGGTTTACTTCGCTTAGGCATTAAACCAAATGACAAAATAGCCGTTATCTCTTCTACAAACCGAACCGAATGGAACGTTTTAGACATAGGGATCTTACAAATTGCAGCTCAAAACATCCCGATTTACCCTACTATAAGCGCCGAAGATTACGAATATATCCTTAACCACTCTGAAGCAACGCATTGTTTTGTTTCCGATGTAGAAATATTGGAAAAATTAAATCAAATAAAAGGGAAAACTAAAGTAAAAGAAGTATATACCTTTGATGAGATAGAAGGAGAGAAAAACTGGAAAATAGTTTTAGAACTTGGTGAAGATCCTAGTAACCAAGACGCTGTGGAAACTCTAAAACAACAGGTTGAACCTAATGATTTAGCTACAATTATTTACACCTCTGGCACGACAGGGAAACCCAAAGGCGTCATGCTATCACATAACAACTTAGTTTCCAATGTTATTGATAGTGAAACACGAGTACCTTTTGACAAGGGGGCTTCAAAGGCCCTAAGTTTTCTTCCCATTTGCCATGTTTTTGAACGTATGATTTTATACCTGTACCAATACTGTGGTGTCGAAATATATTTTGCTGAATCGATTGATAAAATGAGTGATAACCTAAAAGAAATTAAACCTAATGTCATGACGGCGGTACCTCGTCTTTACGAAAAGGTTTATGATAAAATCATCGCTAAAGGAACAGATTTAACTGGCTTAAAAAAAATGATTTTCTTTTGGGCCGTAGATTTGGGTTTAAGATATGAACCCTATGGCGCCAATGGTTGGTGGTATGAAGTACAACTTAAGCTTGCCAAAAAGCTTATTTTTAGCAAATGGCAAGAAGGCTTAGGCGGCAATATAGAACTGATGGTTTCAGGGAGTGCCGCTTTACAACCTAGGTTAAACCGTGTTTTTGCAGCTGCGGGCTTACCTATTATGGAAGGCTATGGCCTTACAGAAACATCTCCGGTTATTGCTGTAAATGATATGCGCCATGGTGGATTTCGAGTTGGCACTGTTGGAAAATTAATCGATAATGTAGAAGTCAAAATAGCCGAAGATGGAGAGATTTTAGTAAAAGGCCCCAATGTCATGCTGGGCTACTATAAAGATCCCGAAAAAACAGCCGAAGCAATAACCGATGGCTATTTCCACACTGGAGATATAGGTGAATTATCGGAAGACGGTTTTTTAAAAATTACCGATCGTAAAAAAGAAATGTTCAAAACCTCTGGCGGTAAATATGTAGCACCATCTCTTTTAGAAAACAAATTAAAACAATCTAGGTTTATTGAACAAATTATGGTGATTGGTGAAGGC
This sequence comes from Mariniflexile ostreae, assembly GCF_042427585.1. Classification (NCBI taxonomy): domain Bacteria; kingdom Pseudomonadati; phylum Bacteroidota; class Flavobacteriia; order Flavobacteriales; family Flavobacteriaceae; genus Mariniflexile; species Mariniflexile ostreae. Next base: position 55,269 of record NZ_JBHMFC010000077.1, read on the forward strand.
GAAAAAATGCCTGCCGCTTTGATACAGCCTAATTTTAATTTTGTAAAAGAATGGGCAAAACGACACAAAATCACGATTACATCAAACGAAGATTTAGTTTCCGATACCCAAGTGCGGGATCGAATTAAAAATGAAATAGATGAAGCCAACAAGAAATTTGGGAAATGGGAACAAATTAAAAAATTCGAACTTACACCAGATGTTTGGTCTATTGAAGGCGGACACCTAACCCCTACCATGAAAATGAAACGTAAAGTAATTAAAGAACTATACACCACCCTTATTGAAAAAATTTACCGTCAAGGATCTTGATAAAAATCAATTTTTAAAGGTTTTTTTCACAAATCAAATACTTTAATTTAAGGACATTAAGCATTCAATCCAACCTTAATTCAAAACGAACTTGTTTACTCAACTTACTAACAAGTCCATACGCTGTTTAAAGGTTAATGTATCGAACTTAAAAAGGAACCAAACCGTTTCCCGCTCTTTTTCTTCGTCTTAAATTTTAGATATCATTCCATTATTTTCACACCTTATTATGCATGCATAATAAAAATTTCTTATATTTGGAATGAACGCGAATTAAAAACATGAAAGAAAAAACTATAGATTACGTCTTGAGAACCACTTGGTTGGCTGTAAATAAGATGTATAATGAAGTAGCATCAAAGTTTGGAAGCACAATGGCAACAGGATTCGCTTTATTAAGTATAGACCCTGAAAAGGGAACGCCATCGACTGCTTTAGGACCTAAAATGGGTATGGAAGCCACAAGTTTATCCCGAATGATAAAAACCATGGAGCAAAATGGCTTAATTACAAGAAAACCAAATCCAGAAGATGGGCGTGGCGTTATCATCCACTTAACAGATTTTGGCAAAGAAAAAAGGGAATTATCGAGAGCCCAAGTATTCACCTTTAACAATGCGGTGAGAAATGGTATTTCAGAAGAAAAAATAAAACATTTCTATGAAGTATCAGAGCATATAAACAATATCGTTTACAATAAAAAAATTTACAATACATCTGATAGTTAACACCCCTCACCAAATTACAGGATATAAAAAAATTAGAAAACATACCAAATTCCAAAAATACGATTAAAATGAGCAAGCGAAGAATTAAAAAAATAGCCATTATTGGCTCTGGAATCATGGGAAGCGGTATTGCATGCCATTTCGCAAATATTGGTGTAGAAGTTTTACTTCTAGATATCATTCCTAAAGAACCTAATGAGGCTGAAAAAACAAAAGGCCTTTCTTTAGAAGACAAAAGTGTTCGAAATCGTATTGTTAATGAGGCGCTATCTGCAGCGTTAAAGTCAAATCCGTCCCCTATTTATAGTAAAGCTTTTGCTAGCAGGATTACCACTGGAAACCTAGAAGACGATATCCAAAAAATATCGCAAGTAGACTGGATTATGGAGGTCGTTATAGAGCGGCTAGACATAAAAAAACAGGTTTTTGAAAACATTGAAAAATATAGAACCCCAGGAACTTTAATTACTTCGAACACCTCAGGAATACCTATAAAATTTATGAGTGAAGGCAGAAGTGACGATTTCCAAAAACACTTTTGTGGCACACATTTTTTTAATCCTGCTCGCTATTTAAAGCTTTTTGAAATTATCCCTGGACCTAAAACATCTAGAGACGTCTTAGATTTTTTAAACAACTACGGCGAACAGTTTTTAGGAAAAACATCGGTTATCGCCAAAGATACCCCTGCTTTTATTGGAAATAGGATTGGCGTTTTTAGCATTATGAGCCTCTTTCACACGGTGAAAGACATGGACTTGACTATTGAAGAGGTTGATAAACTTACAGGGCCTGTTATTGGCAGACCAAAGTCGGCAACCTTTAGAACGGTAGACGTAGTAGGCCTGGACACGCTTGTACATGTGGCCAATGGGATTGCCAAAAATGCTAAAAAAGACGAGCAATTAGCGCTTTTTAAGCTGCCCGGTTTCATCAACACAATGATTGAGCATAAATGGCTTGGAAGCAAAACAGGGCAAGGTTTTTATAAGAAAACAAAAAAAGACGATGGGTCTTCAGAAATCCTATCATTAGACTTAAACACCTTAAAATACAGACCTTCTAAGAAAGCGACATTTGATACTTTAGCCCTCACAAAAACAATAGATAATGTTATAGATCGCTTTACCATCTTAGTCTCAGGAAAAGATAAAGCTGGCAATTTTTACAGAAAAAGCTTTGCTGCCTTATTTGCGTATGTTTCAAATCGAATTCCTGAAATTACAGACGACTTATATAAAATTGATGATGCCATGAAAGCCGGTTTTGGCTGGCAACACGGCCCCTTTCAAATTTGGGATGCCATTGGGGTGGAAAAAGGCATAGAGATTATGAAAGCCGAAGGGTTAGCTCCTGCCACTTGGGTAAACGAAATGCTAGCAGCGGGTAGCACATCATTTTATACCGTAAAGCACGGTGCTACGTATGCCTATGATGTTAAAAACGAAACTCAAGAAAAAGTTCCTGGACAAGATGCTTTTATCATCTTAGATAATATAAGAACATCAAATAAGGTTTGGCAAAACGCTGGTGTTGTTATTGAAGATTTAGGTGATGGAGTTTTAAACTGTGAGTTTCGGTCTAAAATGAACACAATTGGGGGTGATGTTTTAGCAGGATTAAATAAAGCTATTGATTTAGCTGAAAAAGATTTTCAAGGCTTGATAGTAGGAAATCAAGGTGCAAACTTCTCAGTAGGAGCGAATATCGGCATGATTTTTATGATGGCCGTAGAGCAAGAATACGATGAATTAAACGCCTCTATAAGATATTTCCAAAATACCATGATGCGTATGCGATATTCATCTATACCAACCATTTCGGCGCCCCACGGCATGTCATTGGGCGGGGCTTGCGAACTATCCATGCATGCAGATAAAGTAGTAGCAGCTGCAGAAACATATATGGGATTGGTGGAATTTGGAGTAGGCGTTATCCCTGGTGGTGCGGGCTCTAAGGAAATGGCTTTAAGAGCTTCTGATCTGTTTAAAAAAGATGACGTAGAATTGAACACATTAAGAGAATACTTTTTAACCATAGCTATGGCAAAGGTCTCCACTTCAGCTTACGAAGCCTTTGATTTAGGTGTGCTCCAAAAAGGCAAAGACCTTGTAGTGGTTAATAAAGACCGACAAATAGCAACAGCCAAAGCACATGCAATACTTATGGCAGAAGCAGGTTACACCCAACCTCCTACACGCCATAACGTAAAAGTATTGGGCAAACAAGCATTGGGCATGTTTCTAGTAGGCACAGACGCCATGCAAGATAGCAATTACATTAGCAAACACGACCAAAAAATTGCCGATAAGCTGGCCTATGTTATGGCTGGAGGCGATTTATCTGAACCGACTTTAGTATCAGAACAATATTTACTCGACTTAGAACGGGAAGCCTTTCTGAGCTTAGCTACAGAACGCAAAACATTGGAAAGGATCCAACATATGTTGAAGACAGGGAAACCTTTAAGAAATTAAATCTATCTAACCTCCCAAAAAGAGGTGTTGAAGATTAAAAAAAAATGTATAACTAATAATTTACCCGTAACAGCCCCCTTTTTTTAGAGAGGGTTCAGGGAGAGGAAAATGAAACAAGCCTATATAGTCAAAGCATACAGAACCGCCGTTGGCAAAGCGCCAAAAGGCGTATTCCGATTTAAACGAACCGATGAATTGGCTGCTGAAACCATTCAGCATATGATGAAGGAATTGCCGAATTTAGACGTTAAAAAAATTGATGATGTTATGGTAGGCAATGCCATGCCCGAAGGTGCCCAAGGACTGAATATGGCACGTTTTATTTCTTTAATTGGATTAAAATCTATAGAAGTTCCAGGGGTTACGGTTAACCGGTTTTGTTCATCGGGAATAGAAACCATTGCTATGGCTACCGCTAAGATCCAATCTGGCATGGCAGATTGTATTATTGCCGGTGGTGCAGAAAGCATGAGCTCCGTACCCATGTCTGGTTATAAGCCCGAATTAAATTATGATATCGTTACCTCTGGACACCCCGACTATTATTGGGGAATGGGCAATACGGCAGAAGCGGTTGCAAAACAATTTAAAGTATCTCGTAACGATCAAGATGAGTTTGCATATAACTCCCATATGAAAGCTTTAAAGGCACAAGCCGAAAACCGTTTTCAAGACCAAATAGTACCTATTAAGGTTGAACAAATTTATGTGGATGCTAATGGAAAGAAAATCACAAAAAAATACACCGTTACCAAGGATGAAGGTCCTCGAGCAGGAACAAATGTAGAGGTATTAGCAAAATTACGTCCTGTTTTTGCTCAAGGCGGAAGTGTTACAGCTGGTAACTCCTCACAAATGAGCGATGGCGCAGCGTTTGTAATCGTTATGAGTGAAGCCATGGTGAAAGAATTGAATTTAGAACCTATTGCCCGTTTAGTGAATTATGCTGCAGCTGGAGTAGAACCCCGAATTATGGGCATTGGTCCCGTAAAAGCCATTCCTAAAGCATTAAAATTAGCAGGCTTAAAACAAACCGATTTAGAATTGATCGAGTTAAATGAGGCCTTCGCATCGCAATCTATAGCGGTAATGCGGGAACTAAACCTCAACCCCGATATTGTAAATGTAAATGGTGGCGCCATTGCCTTAGGCCATCCTTTAGGCTGTACTGGCGCAAAACTATCCGTACAACTATTTGACGAAATGCGAAAACGAGATATGGTAGGAAAATATGGAGCAGTAACCATGTGTGTAGGCACAGGACAAGGGGCTTGCGGTATTTTCGAATTTCTTAAATAAGAAAAGCCCCACCTAACCTCCCCGAAGGGGAGGAACAATTGTGAAAACAAAAAATTTAAAATAAATGTATAATTAAAAATCTACCCGTAACAGTGCTCCCCCCTTTGGGGGAGTTAGGGGGGGCTTATCATGGAAAAATCAAACAAAGACCTTCTAAGAGGCGGTCAATTTATAGTAAAAGAAACCCAGTGCAAAGACGTGTTTACTCCAGAAGATTTTTCTGAGGAACAAAAAATGATGAAAGAAGCGGTTATTGAATTTAACGACCGAGAAATCATACCTAATAGAGCTAAGTTTGAAGCTAAAGACTATGCTTTAACCGAAACCTGCATGAAAAAAGCTGGAGAGCTAGGATTCTTAGGCGTATCTGTTCCGGAAACCTACGGCGGATTAGGGATGGACTTTGTCTCTACAATGCTTACTTGCGATTATATTTCAAGCGGGACAGGCTCTTTTAGCACTGCTTTTGGGGCGCATACGGGAATTGGCACGATGCCCATTACCTTATACGGAACAGAAGAGCAGAAACAAAAATACGTACCTAAACTGGCCACTGGCGAATGGTTTGGAGCCTATGCGCTTACAGAACCTGGTGCTGGTAGTGATGCCAATTCGGGAAAAACTACGGCAACACTTTCTGAAGATGGTAAAAGCTATAAGATTAACGGACAGAAAATGTGGATTTCAAACGCTGGTTTCTGTCAATTGTTTATCGTTTTTGCCCGTATCGAAGATGATAAAAACATAACAGGATTCATTCTTGAAAACGACCCTAATAATGGCATCACTTTAGGTGAAGAAGAACACAAGTTAGGAATTCGTGCCTCTTCTACACGACAAGTGTTTTTTAACGATACCATTATACCTATCGAGAATATGTTATCGGAAAGAGGAAATGGTTTTAAAATTGCCATGAATTCTTTAAATATTGGACGAATTAAATTGGCTGCAGCCTGTTTGGACTCCCAAAGACGTATTACTACAACAGGTGTACAATATGCCTTAGAGCGCAAGCAGTTTAAAACACCTATTGCAGATTTCGGAGCTATTAAAGTGAAATTAGCAGAAATGGCTACCAACACCTATGCTGGAGAATCGGCTACTTATAGAGCTGCCAAAGATATTGAAGACCGTATTGCTTTACGGAAGGCTGCTGGCAATACAGACCAAGAAGCAGAACTTAAAGCTGTAGAAGAATATGCTATAGAATGCTCTATTTTAAAAGTAGCTGTTTCTGAAGATGTACAAAAGTGTGCCGATGAAGGCATTCAGATATTTGGTGGCATGGGCTTCTCTGAAGACACTCCCATGGAAGCCGCATGGCGAGATGCTCGAATTACAAGAATTTACGAAGGCACAAACGAGATAAATCGTATGCATTGTGTGGGCATGTTAGTAAAAAAAGCGATGAAAGGCCATGTAGATTTACTTGGCCCTGCCACAGCAGTAGGGAATGAACTGATGAGCATCCCCTCTTTTGATACACCGGATTATTCTGAATTATTTTCAGAAGAAAAAGAAATGATTGCCAAGCTTAAAAAAGTCTTTTTATTAGTTGCTGGTGCTGCGGTTCAAAAATTTGGGACAGAAATTGATAAAGAACAACAATTATTATTAGCAGCGTCGGATATTTTAATTGAAATCTATATGGCAGAATCTACCATATTACGAACAGAAAAAAATGCAAAACGTTTTGGAGAAGACACCCAGAAAACACAAATTGCGATGGCTAAATTATATTTATACCACACCGTAGATATTGTTGAGAAAAACGGAAAAGAAAGTATTATTTCTTTTGCTGAAGGTGACGAACAACGTATGATGCTTATGGGCTTAAGACGCTTTACTAAATACGTAAACTATCCTGATATTGTAGATATAAGAAGAGAAATTGCAGAAAAAGTAAAGGCAGAAAAACAATATTGCTTTTAAAAATTAAAAAAACGTAATTCTAACTCCAAAAACGCTTTGAAATGTTCGAAGCGTTTTTATATTTGACGAGGCCTAGTCATGCTTAAAGTTAAATAATAACATTGTTTTATGAACGCAATACATCGCGTGGAGTTTATATGGAACTTCACAAGAAAAAACAAACCAGATGATTGTTTCGATAAAATTTATTTTAACAATTCACCTTTACACATCCATTATAAGACGAACCATTTAGCTCCAAAAGTTATAGCCATCAGTCTATTCCCTTCTTATTTAACACATAAAGTAATTAAACATGATGCGTATCATTTAAAAAAAATAAAGCAATTCAATCTTAAGGGCGCCGGAATAACATTTGATAACTCCTTCAAATTAAAAAAATTAATTCCAAGACTTGAACATGCTTTTAATATTTCATATGAATATAATTTCGGGCATATAACAGAAAAAAAATGTGCATTTTTGTTAAATACATTACATGAAATGCTTAAGAAACGTTTTGACCAAAAAGAAGAACAAAACAATTATCTTCTATTCTGGGATACCTTTACCAAAGACATCTTTAATTCTATAAACCAAGGAAAAACCTCATTATTTGTTGCTTATGACGACAAAAAACCTATAAGCATTTCTTTGAATTACCATATAGCAGACTGCATGATGCATAGTGAAATTAATGCTTTTGATGTCGATTACAGTAAATATGGATTAGGACATCTAGGCAATAAGCTACTCATAAATTGGTGCATCCATAATAAATATCGTTTTTTAGATATGGGCAATGGACTTATGGGCTACAAACAGCATATATGTAATACCTTCTATGATTTTGAATACTACATTTACTATAAAAAAAAATCAGTTTTTGCTTTTGTTTTAGCGCATAAAGAGGTTTTAAAACTCCATACAAAAAATCTAATAAAACTATTAATACTAAAATTAAACACCATAAAACAAAAGATCACTAAAATAAGAATAACAAAAAAACCTAATACTAAAAACTTAAATTACACTAGGGAAACCCTCCATGCGAAACCTCAGATAAGAGCCCATGATTTAAAATCTATCCATATAGACGATTATAAATATTCCTTTTTAAGAAAACCGATTTACGATTATCTGTATGACACTAAACAGCACATTAACACTATTTCAGTATACGAAATAACCTCAAATAAAAATAGTTTCTTAATAAAAGGAAGTACTGGCGATTTAATACTTAATTTCGAATACTAACTATTACAGAAAACAACATGTTTTGTTAAGCCGTCCATTTAGAATACACATGCTTTTTAAGCTGACAATTTAGTAAGTTTAAAAAAAATGGTACATGCATATAAAAACACTGATAAAAAATTTGGTTTAAATCTGCTAACAAGACCATCATGATATTTAAAATTTACGTTTTAATCGCTTCTCTTCTATGCGCTACCTTCAGTGCCCAAGGACAATCCTTTTCAAGAAAAGAAAATTTCACCAGACAAGACACTCTAAGAGGAAGCATTACACCAGAGCGGTCGTGGTGGGACTTAACTTACTATCATTTAGATATACAGGTAAAACCTGAGCTGAAATTTATTTCAGGAAAAAACACCATTCAATATAAAGTTTTAAAAACCAACTCGGTCATGCAAATTGATTTGCAAGCCCCTTTAAAGATCACAAAAGCGATTCAAAACAATAAGGTCTTGAAAATAAAACAAGATGGAAATGCCCATTTTATAACACTAATTAAAAACCAAAACATAAACGACATCAACACTCTTGATATTTACTATGAAGGCCACCCAAAAGAAGCCATTAACGCCCCATGGGATGGCGGTATCTCTTGGAAAAAAGACCATAAAGGCAACCCGTTTATAGCCTCATCATGCCAAGGTTTGGGCGCTAGTGTTTGGTGGCCTTGTAAAGACCATATGTATGATGAAGTAGATAGCATGTTAATAAGTGTTAATGTACCAAAAAGTCTCATAAATATTTCTAATGGGAAGTTAAGACGTGTAGAACAATATGGAGATACAAAAACTTACCATTGGTTTGTAGGAAATCCAATAAATAATTACGGCGTAAATATAAATATAGGAGATTATGCCCATTTTTCTGAAACGTATAATGGTATCGCTGGGAACTTGACCATGGATTACTACGTACTACAAGATCATTTAAAAAAGGCCAAAACGCATTTTAAACAAGCTCCAAAAATGATGGAAGCTTTTGAACATTGGTTCGGTCCATATCCTTTTTATAAAGATGGCTATAAGTTAGTAGAAGTACCCTATCTAGGAATGGAGCACCAAAGCTCTGTAACCTACGGCAATCAATTTAAAAATGGCTATTTAGGAGCAGACTTATCTGGCACTGGTTGGGGATTAAAATTCGATTTTATAATTATCCACGAATCTGGGCACGAATGGTTTGCAAACAGCATCACGAACAAAGATATTGCCGATATGTGGATTCATGAAAGCTTTACAACTTATTCTGAAAATCTGTACTTAGAGTATTATTACGGTAAAGAAGCGTCTTCCGCCTACGTTGTGGGCACACGTAAAAATATTAAAAATGACACACCCATTATAGGGTTCTACAATGTGAATAAAGAAGGCTCCACAGATATGTATTACAAAGGAGCCAATATGCTGCACACACTGCGCCTATGGATTAATGATGATGAAAAGTGGCGTCATATTTTACGTGGACTAAATGCCCGTTTTTATCACCAAACCGTTACTACACAAGAAATCGAACATTATATTAGTGAGGCATCTGGCATAGACCTTGAAGCTTTTTTCAATCAGTATTTAAGAACTGTAAATATTCCAACTTTAGAATATAGTATTGAAAAAAAACTATTAAAATACCGGTGGACACAAACTGTTGAGAATTTTGAAATGCCTGTTAAAATGACCGTAGATGGTGTAGAGCACTGGATCCTCCCAAAACCAGCATGGCAAACATTAAAACTTCCGTCCCCTATACCGTCCATTATCTTTGATGAGGGTTTTTACATAAAAAAAAATAGATCCCGATAGTCTGCTCTTTAAAACGTTTAAAAAGAATCACAAAACGCAAATAAAAAACGCATAATCCAAAAACTTTGAATTATGCGTAAATAGTTTGATATTGAGTTGTTATTATCTAAATACCACTTATAAAACGACCATAAGGATCTTTAAACTGTATGCCTTCGGTAAATCGAGACTTACTTAATTGCTTAAATTCCACTAAAGCCCAAAGCACAAACTCCTTAAGAAAATAGGAATCTGCCTTTGCTAGATTGGGCTGATATTTTCCTAATAAGTCATCTAATGGTGTTATGGCCTCTAAAATGGCTTTATATTCTTTGTCGCGTAAATCATCTAAAAGCTCAAATCCTTCTTTCTGATTAAAAAACCAAGATACAATAGCATCATAAGGCCCTTCATCCTCTTGCTTCATCAACTTGTCCAACTTCGGAAAAAACTCTTCAAACAAACGTCCTACAGCCTGACCTATTAGATTATAGGCTACCATGGCCGCTCCTTCCTGTTCGCCTTCATAAACCAATTCCACTTTACCTGTTATAGATGGTATAATCCCAATAAAATCACTTAACCTTAGAGTTGTTTTCTCATCACCGCTCAATAAAGCACGACGTTCGGCAGTACTCAACAGGTTTTCTAAAGCAGTGATACTTAAACGCGCGCTTACCCCACTTTTAGCATCTATCCACTCACTCTCTCGGGCTTCGAAAACAATTTGTTCTAATAAATCTCGTGCTAGGTCCGGTATGCTTACGGCTTGGCTTTGCCCTTCCATCACTCTCGCCTCTTGCTCGGTTATTAATCTAGCAGTTTCAATATCTGTTGGATAATGCGTTAATATTTGCGATCCAATCCTATCTTTCAAGGGAGTTACAATACTACCTCTATTGGTATAATCTTCTGGGTTTGCCGTAAATAAAAACTGAATATCCAAAGGCAAGCGAAGTTTAAAACCTCTAATTTGAATATCCCCTTCCTGCAAAATATTAAATAAAGCCACTTGAATTCTGGCCTGCAAATCGGGAAGCTCATTAATAACGAAAATACACCGATTTGCCCTGGGAATCATACCATAATGGATTACACGATCATCGGCATAGCTCAATTTTAAATTAGCCGCTTTAATAGGATCCACATCTCCTATAATATCGGCAACCGTTACATCGGGAGTGGCTAGTTTTTCGGCAAAGCGCTCGCTTCTGTGCAGCCAGCCTACAGGAGTATCATCACCCTTTTCATTAATCAATTCTTTGGCATATCGCGAAATCGGATTTAGCGGATCATCGTTAATTTCAGAGCCTTCAACTACAGGAATATAATCATCTAGCAAATTGAGCATTAAGCGTGCTAAACGTGTTTTTGCCTGTCCTCGAAGACCTAGTAAATTGATATTATGCCGAGATAAGATAGCTCGCTCCAGTTCTGGGATTACGGTATTTTCATAACCGTGCACCCCTTCAAAAGTGACTTCTTTGTTTTTTAATTTCTGAATTAAATTTTCTCTTAATTCATCTTTTATAGATCTGCTTATATAACCTGCCTTTTTAAGTTCACCTAATGTTTGTATGTTTTCTGTATTCATATATTATTTTTCCTCGTGCTTTTCGCTCTCCAATGAAGAGAGAACCACTATGGATATGTTTTTAGTTATTCCATTCATTTTAATGAGCCTTCCTTTTCGGAAAGCTGTATACGGATTAACCTCTAATCCGTTTTCTTCTATTCGTTTCATAATCCTCAAAAATCATCTCGCCCAAGCCCTTAAGTCCGGTATAAAACGCCTTTCCTTGATTAGCATAGGTAAACGCCTTTACAAATTGCATTAAATATGGATCTTGCGCTATCATAAAAGTGGTAATGGGAATGTGCAGTTTTTGTGCTTGTTGCGCCATCATATAACATTTGTTCACGATATGCGTATCTAGTCCGTTACTGTTTTTATAATACGCACCGTCTGGTAAGCGCAAACAACTCGGTTTTCCATCTGTTATCATAAAAATTTGTTTATTGGTGTTGCGTTTTCTTCGAAGCAAATCCATGGCCAACTGTAAGCCCGCAACGGTATTGGTATGATAAGGCCCCACTTTTAAATAAGGAAGATCTTTGATTTCTATCTGCCAAGCATCGTTACCAAAAACCAAGATATCCAAGGTGTCTTTGGGATAACGCGTCGTGATTAACTCGGCCAATGCCATAGCTACTTTTTTAGCAGGCGTAATACGGTCTTCACCATAGAGAATCATACTATGGCTGATATCAATCATTAACACGGTACTCATTTGCGATTTGTGAAGGGTTTCTTCTATCACTAAATCATCTTCTGAAAGCATAAAATCAGAAATACCATGATTAATTTGTGCGTTTTTAAGACTTTCAGTCATCGAGACTTTATCTAAAGCATCACCAAATTGGTAATTTCTAAAATCACCCGTATGTTCATCCCCCAAACCTGGGCTTTTACTTTTATGATGGCCTTGACCGCTACGTTTAATTTTTCCAAAAATATGATCTAATGCCTGTTGCCTTATAGCCCGTTCGGTTTTTCCTGTTATGGCCATACCGTTACCGGTTCCGTCATCATCAATCTCCTGCTTTATATACCCTTTTTTAGTTAGGTCTTCAATAAAGTCATCAATGGTATAGTCTGGTGTGGTGAGCTTATATTCTTGATCTAATTGCCGAAGCCAATCTATAGCTTCGTCAAAATCACCCGAAGTATGGGTAATGAGCTCTTTAAATATTTCAAAAAGCTTATCAAATGGTGATTGAAGGGGTGTTTCATAGTTCCTAAACACAAAACCCTTTCTAAAAGTCGATTTGTTTTTCATAGCATTATAAAAATACTATTTTTTTAATGATAAATCCGCGATGCCCCATTGGATTTATCTATACTTAGAGAAGGATAACCAATACCGGCTATTCGACTCGTTTTAAACCCTCTATATCTAGAATTTTTATTTGTTTACCAAGGATAGCGATAAGACTTTCTTTTTTAAATTGAGAAAGCACACGGATTGCAGACTCTGTGGCTGTTCCAACAATGTTAGCAAAATCCTCTCTAGAAAGCATAACACTTAACGTTCCATCTGGGTTCGCCCCGAAATTATCCTGAATGTAAATTAAAGTCTCTGCTAAACGTTGGCGCACCGTTTTTTGTGCCATATTAACAATAACATCATCGGCTTCCTTTAAATCTTGTGCCATATCTTTCAGCACATCAAATGTAAAATCGGGATTTCTGCGCAAGTTATTCAAAATCTCATTTTTAGGGATAAAACAAACTTCCATATCATTTAATGCAACAGCTTGAAGATTCGATCTTTCGTCACTTATAATGGACCGCTGCCCCAGCAAATCGCCTTTAACAACCATTTTAACAATTTGATCTTTCCCATTTGCACTTAATTTAGTAAGCTTACAAATACCATCTTTGATACAGTAAACACCATTAAGCACTTCTCCTTCCTCAAAAATAACTTCGCCCTTTTTTATGATCCTTGATGTTTTACAGCCCGAAATACGCACCAACTCGTCTTTAGTCAGCGCTTTTAGCGAATTAAACTGCTTTATAATACATTGTTCGCACTTGCTCATACCTAACATTTGAATAAGTCACAAAAGTACAGAAAACATGACAATTATCATATTTTAAAACCAGTTGTTTTCATACTTTTGCACTAGGTATAAATGAGCAAATTATAATGGGCAATAACACGTGTTTTCACTGTGGTTTAGATGCTTCATCTTCTGGTATTATATTTGACGATAAGTCATTTTGTTGTAACGGCTGTAAAACTGTTTACGAGATATTTTCTGTAAACGATCTAACCTGTTATTATGACTTACAGCAAGCACCCGGTGCAACACCAAAAGAAATTGAAGGTAAATATAACTTTTTGGACAATACCAAGATTGTTGAAAAGCTTTTAGAATTTAACGATGGCAAAACACAAATCATCACGCTTTACATTCCACACATCCATTGCAGTTCTTGTATTTGGATTCTGGAAAACTTAAGCAAATTAATGCCTGGAGTAGGCGCCTCTATCGTTAATTTTGGAAAGAAGACCGTTCGTATTACTTTTAATAGCGAAACTGTTACTTTAAAACAATTAGTAAAGCTACTAAGCAGTATTGGCTATGAACCATTTATAAGTTTGGATGATTTTAGTGTTGGAAAGAAAAATACCGACCGATCCTTAATTTACAAACTGGCTGTGGCTGGTTTCGCTTTTGGAAATATTATGTTTTTATCGTTTCCAGAGTATTTCCCTATTAAAGACGTATGGCTAGAAGAGTTTAAACACCTTTTTAGATGGCTCATGTTTGCCTTCTCCCTTCCTGTTGTTTTTTATTCGGCACAAGATTATTTTATATCCGCGTACAAAGGCCTTCGTTCTGGCATATTAAATATTGATGTCCCCATTGCACTGGGCATTGTCGTTTTGTTTTTACGAAGTACTACAGAAATTGTTTTTAATCTTGGTGCTGGTTTTTTCGATAGTCTAGCTGGGTTACTTTTTTTCTTGCTCCTTGGCAGGTTCTTTCAATTAAAAACGTATAATTTCTTATCCTTTGAACGCGATTACAAATCATATTTTCCTATTGGGGTCACCAAAATTAATGCAGATGGCACTGAAACATCCATACAAGTTTACGACATCCAAAAAGGAGACCGTCTGCTCATTAGAAATGAAGAGCTTATTCCCGTAGATTGCATTCTTATAAAAGGAGATGCCCATATCGATTACAGTTTTGTAACGGGCGAATCTGAAGCAGTTACAAAAACATCTGGAGATAAATTATTTGCTGGCGGCAAACAACATAACGGCAGTATTGAAGTAGATGTTTTAAAAACCGTAGAACAAAGTTATTTAACACAATTATGGAGCAATGATGTGTTTAACAAAAATAAAGAAGATGGCTTCACTACTCTTATCAATAAAATAAGCAAGCGCTTTACTTTTGCTGTACTTAGTATTGCCGCAGTATCAACCACGTTTTGGTTATTTAATGATAGCTCTAAAGCATTAAATGTATTTACCTCTGTACTTATTATAGCCTGCCCCTGTGCTATAGCACTGGCAACACCCTTTACTTTTGGCAACCTACTCCGAATTTTTGGCAAACTTAAGTTTTATGCTAAAAACGCTTCTGTTATTGAACAAATGGCCACTATAAACACTATTATTTTTGATAAAACAGGCACCATTACAGCCAATAAAGAAACATCTATAGAGTATGAGGGCCTTCAGCTTTCTAAGGATGAGGAATCGCTATTAAAAAGCACCTTAAGAAATTCCAACCACCCGTTAAGCAGATCGCTATATGATCTTTTAGATGCTCACAACATAGTACCCTTAAACCGCTATGAAGAGTACATAGGCCAAGGTATTGAAGCGGAGCGCGACAAGGATTCGATTAAAATCGGCTCTGCGCCTTTTGTAGGGTTTACTTCCGAAAAAACAGCCTTAAATACCGCTGTCCATATAAGCACTAACAATACTTACAGAGGTAAGTTTACTTTTTATAACCGATACCGAAAAGGGCTTTCAAAGCTTTTCAAAACGCTAGAAAAAGATTATGATTTAGTAATTTTGTCGGGTGACAATGCCGGTGAAATGGAAAATTTGACTAAATTACTGCCTTCGAAAACAAAATTATTTTTTAATCAAAAACCTGAAGATAAACTCGAATATATTAAACACCATCAAAATGAAGGAGCTAAAATCTTAATGATAGGAGACGGATTAAATGATGCGGGTGCTTTAGCGCAAAGTAACGTAGGTATTGCTATTTCTGAAAATGTTAATGTTTTTTCACCAGCATGCGATGTTATTATGGATGCTACAAAGTTTAGCCAATTGTACGGGTTTATTATGGCTTCAAAAAGTGCCATAAAGATTATAAAATGGGGATTTGTGCTTTCTTTTATGTATAATTGCATTGGTCTTTATTTTGCCGTAACCGGACAATTAGCTCCTGTTATAGCCGCTATTTTAATGCCATTGAGCTCTATTAGTATTGTAGCGTTCACAACAATAGCTACAAACGTTCTGGGAAGAAGGCTAAACCAACATCCTAACCCTATGTAGCGCTTACAGAGCATTTGTAGCCAGAAACCAGGCCAAACCATTGAGAATAATTGAGAAACATGATAAATGTCATTTTTTGAAAAACCGTATAAAAGTATTTTTGAACCGTAACTTCAGATAGGTATGAGCGTTATATATCTTTTACTAGCTATAAGCATTATTGTAGCTGTCGCATTTTTTATTGCCTTTATTGTAGCAGTAAAAAACGGGCAGTTTGATGACAGCTACACTCCTTCTGTTCGCATGCTTTTTGATGACGAACTCATTAAAGAAAAATCCAATAAATCGATACTAACCAAAAAAGAATAACAAGTAAGACTATGGAAATGCAACAATTTCATTACGATAATAAGATTGTAAAAAACTTTATTTATGCCACTATGTTTTGGGGCGTTGTGGGTATGTTGGTTGGTTTATTGCTAGCTTTATTGTTTTTATTTCCCAATCTTACCGATGGTATCTCATGGCTAAGTTTTGGTAGATTAAGGCCTCTACACACCAACGCTGTTATTTTCGCTTTTGTGGGGAATGCTATTTTTGCAGGGGTATATTACTCTAGCCAGCGTTTACTAAAAGCCAGAATGTCTAGCGATCTACTAAGTAAAATAAACTTTTGGGGATGGCAACTTATTATCGTTGGTGCGGCCATTACACTTCCTTTAGGCTATACCAGTTCTAAAGAATACGCAGAATTAGAATGGCCTTTCGATATTGCCATTGCTGTAGTTTGGGTGGTGTTCGGGTGGAATTTAATAGCTACTATTTTAAAACGTCGCCAACGCCATCTATATGTGGCGCTTTGGTTTTACATTGCCACGTTTGTAACCGTTGCCGTACTTCATATTTTCAATAGCTTAGAACTGCCTGTAAGTGCCTTTAAAAGCTATTCTGTTTATGCAGGTGTTCAAGACGCTTTAGTACAATGGTGGTATGGCCATAATGCTGTAGCCTTCTTTTTAACCACACCTTTTTTAGGCTTAATGTATTATTTTGTTCCTAAAGCAGCCAATAGACCTGTCTATTCATACCGCCTTTCTATTATTCACTTTTGGTCCTTAATCTTTATTTATATTTGGGCAGGACCTCACCATTTACTATACACAGCGTTACCAGAATGGGCTCAAAACTTGGGCGTTGCCTTTTCAATCATGTTGTTAATGCCTTCTTGGGGAGGTATGATAAACGGATTATTAACCCTTCGTGGTGCTTGGGACAAAGTACGAACCGATCCTGTTTTAAAATTTATGGTGGTAGCCATTACGGGGTATGGTATGGCCACTTTTGAAGGGCCTATGCTATCGCTTAAAAGTGTGAATGCCGTAGCACATTATACCGATTGGATTATTGCCCACGTACACGTAGGTGCCTTAGCTTGGAACGGGTTTCTTACTTTCGGAATGATATACTGGTTAATTCCTCGTTTATTTAAAACGAAATTACACTCTATGGCTCTTGCCAATGTACATTTTTGGGTAGGAACCTTAGGTATTATCATGTATGCCTTACCACTATATGTTGCTGGTTTTACTCAATACTCGATGTGGCAACAATTTAATCCAGATGGCACTTTGGTTTATGGAAACTTTTTAGAAACGGTTACAGAAATCATGCCTATGTATGCGATGCGCGCTATTGGAGGCACATTATACTTAACCGGTATGTTGGTTATGGTGTACAACATGATCGCTACTATAAGAAAAGGAAGTAAAGTAGAAGACGAATTGGCTGAAGCTGCTGCGTTAGAGCGAGTATCCAAACATCGTGTTGCAGGAGAAGGCTGGCATAGCTGGTTAGAGCGTAGACCCGTTCAACTAACTATTGGCGCTACTATTGCCATTTTAATAGGCGGGATTGTGCAAATTATTCCCACCATTATGATAGAGTCTAACATTCCTACTATTGCAAGTGTTAAGCCTTACTCTCCGTTAGAGCTAGAAGGACGAGACATTTATATACGAGAAGGTTGCGTGGGTTGCCATTCCCAAATGGTACGTCCGTTTAGACATGAAGTAGAGCGTTATGGTGAATACTCCAAAGCAGGAGAGTATGTTTATGACCATCCATTTTTATGGGGAAGCAAACGTACAGGGCCAGATTTACATAGACTTGGTCAAAAATACTCTGATAACTGGCACTTTAACCACATGTATGATCCTCAGAGCACATCATCAGGCTCCATCATGCCACGTTATCCATGGCTAATTACTGGTAAGAGCAGTGAGTTGGACAAATCTTTGACTGAAAGAAAAATGAGAACGATGGTAAAGCTTGGCGTACCATATACCGATGAAGACATCGCGAACGCACAACAAAGCATGTTAGAACAAGGCTCGCAAATTGAAGAAAACCTACATTCCGATCCTGATTTTGCAGAAACCTATAAAGCAGATAAAGAGTATGCTGCAGAAAACGGCGAAGATTTTATCGAAATGAAAAATAGAGAAATTGTAGCCCTTATTGCTTATTTACAACGTTTAGGTACCGATATAAAAGTAGACACCGCACAACAGTAACCATAAAACAAAACACATTATGTTAAAATATATAAAAGGACATATGGAAACTATAGCGGGGATAGAGATTTACCCTATCATTTCCCTTCTTATATTTTTTCTCTTTTTTGCAGGCCTTTTTTGGTGGGTCTTTACAGCTAAAAAAGAGTATATAAACAAGGTTAGCAATCTGCCATTAGATAACGAAAACGACGATATATCATGATCAATAACATTCCTTCCTGGGTTCGTGTCCCTGTAGCATTCTTTATTATTTTTGGAGCCGTAGAGTTTTTTATAGACTCAGGCGACCTCCCTGCATTTATAGAGCAACCCGCAGTATTGTTGTTCCTCCTGTTGGTGCTTTTAATATTAGTGGCCATAGAGGCTATTGTGGGGGCTTTAGAAAACATCATGCTCCACAAATTAGATGAAGAAGCAAAAGCTCGGTTTTTAGCCGAAAAAGAACATCAATATCAATTTACTTGGCTTAAAACCACATACCGTAAGCTTTTAGGTCAAAAACCTATAGAAAAAGAAGGTGAAATTATTTTAGACCATAATTACGATGGCATTAAAGAATTAGATAATGATTTACCACCATGGTGGTTATATGGCTTTTATGCCTCTATCGTTTTTGCTGCATTATATTTGGTTAAGTATCATATTTTTAACGGTGATAACCAAATGGATGAATTTGAAACAGAATTGGCGGAAGCTAAAATCGCTATAGAAGCCTACAAAAAAACAGCAAAAGATTTAGTAGACATCAATACGGTTACCCTACTTACAGACGCTTCAGATTTAAGTGCTGGAAAAGCGGTTTATGAAACCAATTGTGTGGCATGCCATATGGCAGATGGCGGTGGTGGTATTGGTCCGAATTTAACGGACGACCACTGGATTTTAGACGGCGATATTAAAGGTGTTTTTAACACGATTTCTGAAGGTGGGCGTTCTGGAAAAGGAATGATTGCATGGAAATCACAATTAAAACCGCTTCAAATGGCACAAGTTGCCAGTTATGTTTTAAGTTTACAAGGCACAACACCTGCCAACCCTAAAGCAGCCGAAGGTGATGTTTGGGTAAGCAAGACCGAACAATAAAACATTTTAACTAAAGCATTTAAACAGAAAGACCCAAGTTTTGGAAACGCCAGAAAACGAAATATTTAGAGACTCACTTGGAACGGTTACCGAAGAAGGTAAACGCGCATGGGTTTTTCCTAAAAAACCTAACGGAAAGTTTTACAAGTATCGAAAATGGGTGAGTTATGTTTTATTGGCTTTTTTATTGATTGCGCCTTTTGTCAAGATAAATGGCAATCAGTTTTTAATGTTCAATGTACTTGAAAGGCGTTTTAATATTTTCGGTTTTCCTTTTTGGCCTCAAGACTTTCATTTATTTGTGATATCCATGTTAATCGGCGTGGTGTTTATCACGCTTTTTACTGTTGCTTTTGGTAGAATTTTTTGCGGATGGATTTGTCCGCAAACTATCTTTATGGAAATGGTGTTTCGCAGAATCGAATATTGGATTGAAGGAGACCGCGGTAAACAAATGCGTTTAGCAAGACAACCATGGAATGCTGAAAAAATAAAGAAAAAAGGATTTAAGTTTTTCATATTTGCCGTTATATCTTTTATTATAGCCAATGTGTTTTTAGCATATTTAATTGGAAGCGACCGCCTTATATATTATATCCTTGCAGGGCCTTCAAGCAATTTAAGTACGCTTATTTCCTTGCTCATATTTACAGCTGTATTTTATTTTGTTTTTGCTTGGTTTAGAGAACAGGTCTGTATTATTGCTTGTCCCTACGGAAGGCTCCAAGGCGTATTATTGGATACAAAATCGATAGTTGTAGCTTACGACCATAAACGTGGTGAAGGAGAAAGTGGTAGGAAAAAGTACAGAAAAGATGAAGATAGAGACGCTTTAGGCCATGGCGATTGCATCGATTGTTTTCAGTGTGTAAATGTATGCCCCACCGGTATCGATATTAGAAATGGTACGCAATTAGAATGTATAAACTGTACCGCTTGCATAGACGAATGCGACCATATTATGGAAAGCATTAATCTTCCAAAGGGTTTAATCCGCTATGCTAGTGAAGAGAACATACAAAAGAAAGTTCCTTTTAAACTAACTGCCCGAATTAAAGGGTATATCGCAGTATTAATTATTTTGATAGGTTTATTAACGGGTTTGCTTTTTTTAAGAAACGACCTAGATGCCAACATCTTAAGACTACCTGGACAACTGTATGAACACAAAGACAATAATATTATAAGCAATGTATTTACTTATAAGCTGGTAAACAAAACGACGAAAGACATTGAAGACGTTCACTTTGAGTTAATGTCGCATAAAGGTGACTTAAAATTGGTCGCCACACAAAACAGTTTTGTTGTTCCAAGCCAAGGAATTGCAAAAGGCACTTTATTTGTTGAAATTAATAATGCAGCATTGTCGGGGGATAGAAACAAAATAAGGATTGGTGTTTATTCGGGTGAAACCTTAATTGAAACTACAACTGCGAATTTTTTAGGGCCAAGAAGTTACAAATAAGGTAACGGAGCTTATGATGTAGGGGCGCATTAGGGATTGAGGCCTTGTTGGAGCTCCTTGAAAAGAGCGACTGCCGAAAGCCCGACCCGAGGCACGAAGGGAAATGCCATAAGAACGAACTATTAATTAAAAAAAATTCCTGGAAACACAGGGACAAAGAGATGAAAATAAATTGGGGTACTGGTATTGTATTAGCTTTTGTTGCGTTTATTTCATTTATCATGTATTTCGTAGTGACGATGCTTGTAGATAAAAAATATGAAACGGAATTGGTGGTAGAAGACTATTATGGTCAAGAATTAAAATTTCAAGCGGACCTTGACAAGCTGAACCATGCTAATACATTAACAGAAAACATAAAATACGAAAAAACAACAGAAGGGATACGCTTTACATTCCCTAAAGACTTTGATTATAAAAACATTACAGGAAATGTGTTCCTATATAGACCATCTAACAAACAACTAGACTTTGAAAGTGCTATTTCATTGTCTGATCCATATTTGCTCATACCTGACAAACGTTTGGTAGATGGTCGTTGGAACATTATGATCGACTGGCAATATAAGGGAAATTTTTATCTCTTCAAGCAGTCTATAAACTATTAACATGCTGGCCTCTGCATTTATATTAGGGCTGTTAGGGAGTTTCCACTGCGTGGGCATGTGTGGCCCTATAGCCTTTATGCTGCCTGTAGACCGATCCAATACGCTAAAAAAAATAGCACAAATAGCCATCTACCATTTTGGAAGACTATTATCTTACACCCTGATAGGACTTGTTTTTGGGCTAATAGGGAGAAGTCTTTATCTTTTTGGGTTTCAACAACAACTCTCCATTGCTATAGGAGTTTTAATGATTTTAGTGGTTATTATTCCTCAAAAAACATTTAACCATTATAATTTTTCAAAACCTATCTATAGGTTGGTCTCCAAAATTAAATCTGGCTTAGGAAGTGCTTTAAAGAAGAAAACACTAGACACCTTTTTAACTATTGGGTTTTTAAACGGCTTTCTTCCGTGTGGTCTGGTTTATATGGCTGTGTTTGCTGCCATTGCAGGAGGCAGTGTACTAAACGGCATGGGGTATATGGCTGCTTTTGGATTAGGCACTATTCCCTTAATGACTACAGCTATTTATTTTAGTCATTTTTTAAAAGGTACAGCACGGCAGAAAATCCAAAAAGCGATTCCTGTTTTTGTGGTTTTTATAGGTGCTTTATTTATTCTTCGCGGTTTAGGTTTGGGTATTCCATACCTCTCCCCTGCCCCGGTTTTTGAAATGGTTTCGGGTGATATAGACTGTCACTAAAACACTAAAAAAAAGCTGTTTTATACATTATAAAACAGCCTCTTTACAAAAAAACTTCTATTGTGCTTTATATTTTAAAAGTCATTACAGGCAATGTAGCATGGTTTGCCACATCTTCACCTATACTCCCTTCAAAGAAACGAGCTAAACCTTTTTTGCCATGTGTGGGTATTGCAATCATGTCTGCCCCTATTTTATTGGCTAAATTCAGTATACCATCTTCTACCGTATAATCGGACACATAATGCACATCTTTCATTCTATCTAAACTACGTTCGGCTTTAGTGAAAAAGTTTACTACAGTTTTCTCGATTTCTAAAGAACTCTTAAACCTATCGCTGGGCAAATTCACATTAACGAAAGACATCTTAGCACCAATTTGATCAAAGAGCTTAACAGCTTTTAAATAAGGTTGTATAGCGTTTTCTGAAAAATCTGAAGCAAATACAACCGAATCAAAATTAGAGTCTATTAAATCATTTTTCACGACCAAAACAGGGATATCGGCATGGCGTACCACCCGTTCTGTATTAGAGCCAACAAAAAAACCATTTTCAGCATTTGTGCCTTGAGAGCCCATAACAATTAAATCGGCACCATTTTTTATAGCCACATCATTAACCTCACTAAACACTTTAAAATGTTTAATAATAGGGACTATCATTAATCCGTTCAAATAGTCTTTTGAAAGAAACTCTTTAAATTTCTGTTCTGCCAATTGGAGAAAAAATAGCGTTTTCTGGTTTTGAAGTCCGCCAGAAGCTGTTAACATAATATCAGACATTTCTAACATGTGTAACACCAATAACTCGGCATTGTGGTTTCTTGCCAGTTTTGCTGCTGTTCTTAAAGCAAATTCTGAGTGTTCAGAGAAATCGATTGGGACAATTATTTTTTTCATAATTTTTATTTTAATTAAACAGTCATCGAAAACAATTGGGTATCTGGCTGTTTTCTTTGTAATAATAAATCGAATGCCATACAAACATTTCTAACAAAAGGCTGGCCTTTTGTGGTTACTTCAATAGTGTTTTCACCTAAAATAAGTAAACCATCCTCTTCCATTTCTTTCAACTTCAACAAGACTTCTGGCAATTCTGGAACATACAATTCATCTACAGTCCAAGAAGTCCTAAACTTACACATTAAATTTAAGATATGTTTTCTAATAATCAAATCTTCTTCATTTAAAATGTGGCCTTTATAAACAGGCACTCTATTATCATCTAATATTTTATAATAATTTTCGATTGTTTTTACATTTTGGGCAAAGCCATACCAGCTATCACTAATAGAAGACACCCCCAACCCAATCATAGCCTGTGTTTTCGAGGCTGTATACCCCATAAAGTTTCTATGCAGCTTATCTGTTTGCATCGATTGGTAAAGCGTATCTGTTTCCAAAGCAAAATGATCCATTCCTATTTCATGATAACCCACTTCTGCTAGTAAGCGTTTTCCTAATTCGTATTGTTCTCTTTTTAATTCGGGAGAAGGTAAATCGGAATCCTGAAAACCGCGTTGTCCATTTCCTTTTATCCAGGGCACATGTGCATAGCTGTAGAAAGCCAAGCGGTCTGGCAATAGTTCTTTTGTTTTTAATATGGTTTCTTTTACATGGTCTAAAGTTTGAAAAGGAAGGCCAAAAATAATATCATGCCCAACAGAATTATAGCCTATCTCCCGCGCCGTTTCCGTAGCTCGTTTTACATTTTCGAAGGGCTGAATTCTATGAATCGCCTTTTGAACTACAGCGTTATAATCTTGAACGCCATAACTTACACGATTAAAACCCAAATTGTATAACGCTTGCAAGTGCTCTTGTGTGGTATTATTGGGGTGGCCCTCAAAACTAAATTCATGATTATCGGCACGTGTGGCACCATCAAAAATTCCATCAATTAAACGTTTTAAGTTATCAGGGCTAAAGAACGTGGGGGTTCCACCGCCCAAGTGCAATTCCTTTATTATCGGTTTTTCATCGAACCACTCTAAATACAAACGCCATTCTTTCAAAACAGCTTCAATATATGGCGATTCTACACTGTGTTGTTTCGTTATTCGTTTATTGCAACCACAAAACGTACATAAACTTTCACAAAACGGCAAATGGATATAGAGACTAATACCTTCTTCTGCATTCGTTTCTTTAAAAGATTGAATTAAAGCTCCCTTCCATTTTTCAAAAGAAAAACTTTCTTCATCCCAGTAAGGAACGGTTGGATAACTCGTATAACGAGGTCCCGCAATATTATATTTATGGACTAAAGATTTTAACATACTTAACATTTATAATTCAAAAATAAGGGATTTGGGATTAAAAACATATGACTTTTGTCATTTAACTCACGTACTATTTAATGAAATAAAAACCTATCCGCTCTCTTCTATAAGTTCCATATTTTTTTTTATTTGAATCCATTAAAACAAAAATGAGTAGTAATATTTGTATTTGATTTATGAATACATTAACTTTCAAAAACTAAAAAATCGACATAACATGAAAAAAATAAGTTTAGTAATTATAGCCATGGCAATTACGATGGCCTCTTGTAAAGACAATAAAAAAGAAACCGAGACTATAGATGCGGAAAAAACAGCAGTAGCTGTTGTGGCACCTAAAAAAATTAAAATAGCTTTATCTGCAAAAAGCGATAGTAATGTAAGTGGGCATGTGGTCTTTACCGAAGAGGACGGCAAAGTAACCATGACGGCCATAATAGATGGGCTAGAGCCTGGACAGCACGCAATACACCTTCACGAATCGGCAGATTGTTCTGCTGAAGACGGTACATCGGCGGGAGGACATTGGAACCCAACAGCGCAGCCACACGGTAAATGGGGCGATGCCACAGGCTACCATAAGGGCGATATTGGCAATTTTAATGCCGATGAAAACGGAAATGGCACCATAACTTTTACTACAGACGAGTGGTGTATTGGTTGCGATGACACGACCAAGAATATTTTAAATAAAAGTGTGATTGTTCATGCTGGAACAGACGACTTCACCTCACAACCTTCTGGTGATGCAGGGGCAAGAGTAAGCTGCGCTGGTATTATAAAATAATACGCTTCTTAAACTGAAAAGTGTTTAAAGCTGCTGTAATAGGCAGCTTTTTTGGTTTTATAAAAGATATTGTTACGTTAACGGTATGTTTATAAATACACCTACTTTAGTTTTTAGCTAAAAAAATAAATATCATGAATACAACTGGGTTTAACATAAATATAGCCTCTTTTTTAAAAGAAGTCTATAAGATAACTTCTCGATAGTATGATTTGCTATAGCTTCGTAATAACTTTTCTAAAAACAGAAGTTACTTAAGTTTTCTTATGATGGGATTTTCAAACCTGCACTGTGCTTTATAAAGGTTCCTCTTGCTATCGTTTGTAAAGCAAGAGAATTGCTGAGTAATCTTGCAAAAAAACTATAATAAAGAGAACATTCGTGTATGTTTTACAAAAGCGATTACTAAGAAATTACTAAATTTATACTCTGTAAACCGTCCAAGTTTCATCATAACTTTTAGAGGTCTTACATCAATCTACTATTCATAAATCAGTGTTATATTCTCTTTTAAAAACCAACTAAAATGATTAAAAATGTTTATACATCAAGGTAAAAGCAGAACTTTAAAACATAATTTACGAATCGCCACTATTCTGTCTTTTGTCGCTGGAATTGTAAATGTAACAGGGTTTTTGGCCTTTAAGCAACTTACTACAAATGTTACAGGTCATTTTGCGTTGTTTATTTACGATGTAGCCGATTTTGAATTTTGGAAAGGTACCATTTACTTTCTTTATATATTTTCATTCCTCTTAGGATCATTTTTATCCAGTTTTTTAATTGATAAGTATAGAGAAAACAAACGGTTCAATATTTTTCTTGTGCCCTCTATAATTGAAAGCTTCATTTTAATATCTATTGGCCTTGTAAGCAATTTTATTGTGATGGCATATCCCGACCTTGTTATCAGCCTCTTGCTATTTGCAATGGGGCTTCAGAATTCTTTTGTTACTAAAATCTCAAATGCGATAGTAAGGACGACACATCTCACCGGTCTTTTTACAGATTTAGGAATTGACCTTTCACATTTATATTTTCCTAAACTTCATAAGAATAGAAGGGAACTAAAATCAAATATTAAACTTAGAATTTTTATTATCGCGTTCTTTTTTGCTGGAGGACTCGTTGGCGGTTTCCTATACTCACGATACAACTTAAAATTAAATACCTTGGTTTTTGCAGGTGTATTATTACTGGCTAGTTTGTTTTATGATGATTTAAGATACCGGATAATAAAAACAAAAAGAAGGTACAAAAACTACTAAAAACAGCTGAATATACTATTAAATTAACCAACCGCCCCCCTGTTGCCCAATAGGTTGCTACAGCCTAATTAAATACTAAGATAAAACTCTAGTAAGCGTGTTAGAAAATAAGAAAAACCTCAACATTAGGCCCTTGTTTATCGGCGTGTGCCCTCTGGGAATTTAACTTTATCGGGGGCCTCGTTTAATAATGGTAAAGCATATCTCAAGATACGATTTCGTCTATCTGTAGTGTCTTTTGGCTCTACGGGATAAGAAATTACAGCTTCCATCCAAGCAAAGCTATTGATCCTAAAGTAAACAGAGGGTGCCCATAAATCATTATCGGAAGTAGCGTACTGTGAGTAGCGTTCTTTAAAATCTTTACTGGAAGCTATTAAGAGACATTCTTCCACAAACTGAAGGTCGCTAGTATAAGCAATCTGTATTGGCGTTTCATTCCATATAAATGGCGTTTGAGGGCCTGAATAATTAATAATTTCCTCTCTTAATATCAAACTGTTTGGAAACCTAACCACTCTACCACTAGTTCTGTCGTTCTCGAGATAATCGCCACTACATTCTAAAATAGAAGTATCCAAGTAACTTATTTCTACAACATCTCCGCGAAAACCTTTTATTTGAATACGGTCGCCGACTAAATAAGACCGTCTGAAAACCAAATAAATCCAAGCTATAAAAGATGCTATGGGTGCTTGTAACGCAAAACCCAAAACCAAGGAAATCAATCCAAAGCTAACGGCTGCAGCATAAAGGTTCTGAAACAAAAAAGAAGCGACTACTATAAGACTGAAAACAATGGCTAGAAATCGGGTAATCCGCAATAAATTATAGCGATCGCCTTCCAAATGGGTTTGAGCATTAATAACTTTGGTCATGATTTTACTAATCAGAAAAATTAAAGCAATTAAAAACAAACTGATGCTTAATTTTTTCATAAACGGAATGTACTCTTCCCATGAATCAAAAAACCGCAAATCCAAGAGATAATAAAGAGCCACTAATACGGTTGCTATTATCCCGTACACCGCAATCCATCGTTTATTATTATTTATTTCCATAAGGTTTATTCTATATTAACAAGTGAAAATAGCACTTCTATTTAAATTATTAACCGCTTTTAAACTAAAATCATAGTAGATTTACAAAAAACCATAAGGTTTTAGGGCCATATCAATAATTTAATTAACACATATAAATGATATAACTTTGTGTTTATACAAAGCTATGGAGAGCATATCCATAACAAGTAAAGCAAATAAAAAAATTTATTAAAATAGAACTAGATCAACACAAAAATAAAAATCAGCTTACAGTCTCTAGTACCATCTTGCTTTTTAGATAGCCTAATGTAGGGAAATAAAAAAACACTATTTACATAATAAATAGTGTTTTTTTATATATAATTTCCATTACTTGAATGGAAAAATTTAAATAATTATACCAGCATGGTTACCGGGTTTTCAATATATCCTTTTAAAGTTTGAAGGAATAAAGCCCCTGTGGCACCATCCACTGTTCTATGGTCGCAAGCTAAAGATAATTTCATCGTATTTCCAACCACAATCTGTCCGTTTTTAACTACTGGCTTTTCAACAATATTTCCTACTGAAAGTATCGCTGAATTTGGTTGGTTTATTATGGAGGTAAATGTATCTATACCAAACATACCTAAGTTAGAAACAGTAAACGTACTGCCTTCCATCTCTTGCGGAGTCAATTTCTTATTTTTAGCTTTTCCGGCAAGTTCTCTAACTTCTGCACCTATTTGCTGTAAAGATTGCTCATTGGCAAATTTAACAACAGGCACGACTAAACCATCAGGAACTGCTACTGCAACACCAATGTGTACATGGTTATTTAATCGCATCTTATCTGCAAACCATTGTGAGTTTACTTGAGGGTGTTGTTTTAAAGCTAAAGCACAAGCTTTAACCACAATATCATTATAGGATATTTTAGTATCTGGTACTGTATTGAATTGTGCTCGGAACGCTATCGCATTTTCCATATCAAACTCGACACTTAAATAATAATGCGGTGCAGAGAATTTAGAATTAGTCAATGCTTTTGCAATCGCTTTACGCATTTGCGAGTTTGGAATTTCTTCAAAATCTTCTTGCCCCGTAGGCAAAAACTTTCCAACAGAAGCTGTGGCTCCTGGTGTATAGTTTTCGATATCTCGTTTAACAATACGCCCTTGTTCTCCTGAACCTTGGACTTGTGTTAAATTAATCCCTTTTTCTTCTGCCAATTTCTTTGCAAGTGGCGACACAAATAAGCGTCCATCTGCAGTTGTTGGTGTTGGCGCTGGTGCTTTTGGCTTTTCTTTTTGAGCCGTTCCTGAAGGTGCAGGCGCTGCCTTAGGAGTCTCTTTTTTAGCCTCTGCTTTAGGAGCTTCTTCTTTTTTGGCAGGTGCTTCTTCTGTTGAGAAATTATCAGCAACTCCAGACACATCGGTACCTTCTGGCCCAATAATAGCCAATAAAGCATCTACTTTTGCAGACTCACCTTCTTGTAGACCAATTTCTAATAAAGTTCCAGACTGAAAGGACTCAAACTCCATAGTGGCTTTGTCCGTTTCAATTTCTGCAAGAATATCGCCTTCTTCAACTTTATCACCTACTTTTTTAAGCCAAGTTGCTACTGTTCCTTCTTCCATGGTATCACTTAAGCGTGGCATGGTAACCACGATAACACCTTCTGGAAGTTCTTTTTTATCTGATGTTTTCTCTTCAGTAGTAGCGCTACTTTCAGCATCTTTCGCTTCTGATTTAGACGCCGCTTCTTCTGATCCTGCATCATCTTTATTAGTTTCCTCAGAAGCTTTTCCTCCTCCGTTTATAAGATCAGAGATATCTTCACCCTCATCACCTATAATGGCTAAAAGCTCATCCACTTTAGTGGTTTCCCCTTCTTGAACGCCTATGTGAAGTAAAGTGCCTTCGTTAAAAGACTCAAATTCCATGGTCGCTTTATCCGTTTCAATTTCAGCTAAAATATCACCTTCTTCAATTTTATCTCCTACTTTTTTTAACCAAGCCGCAACGGTACCCTCTTCCATTGTATCGCTTAAACGCGGCATATTTACTACTATAGCCATAGCTTATATTTTATGTTGTATAAATGGATAATCTTTTTGTTCGTACACCGCATCGTACATAACACGTTTCTCTGGATATGGGGATTCATCTGCAAATTTCTCGCATTCTGCCACCAACTCTTTAACACGTTTATCGATTACTTTAATATCTTCTTCAGAAGCGTACTTTTTATCAAGAAGCACCTCTTTTATTTGCGTAATAGGGTCGATTTTCTTGTACTCTTCTACCTCATCTTTCGTTCTATAGTGCTGTGCGTCACTCATAGAGTGCCCTCTATAACGATACGTCTTCAGTTCTAAAAATGTTGGCCCTCCTCCTTTTCTCGCACGTTGTATTGCTTCATCAAAAGCCTCCGCTACTTTTATAGGGTTCATTCCATCTACAGGGCCACAAGGCATATCATAGCCTAAACCAAGTTTCCAGATTTCGGTGTGGTTGGCAGTTCGCTCAACAGACGTGCCCATAGCGTAGCCATTATTTTCACAAACAAATACTACGGGTAATTGCCAAAGCATAGCCAAGTTAAAGGTTTCATGTAAGGAACCTTGTCTTGCAGCACCATCACCAAAGCAACATAAAGTAACGGCATCACTATCGTGATATTTATCACCAAACGCAATACCTGCTCCGAGTGGAATTTGCCCTCCTACGATACCATGACCACCGTAAAAACGGTGCTCTTTGGAAAAAATATGCATAGAACCTCCCAAACCTTGAGATGTTCCAGTGGCCTTTCCAAACAACTCTGCCATAACACGTTTTGGGTCTACCCCCATACCAATAGGTTGGACGTGATTTCGGTAAGCCGTAATCATTTTGTCTTTAGTCAAATCCATAGCATGTAAAGCACCTGCTAAAACAGCTTCTTGACCATTGTATAAATGAAGAAATCCTCTAACTTTTTGTTGTATGTATACTGCAGCTAGTTTGTCTTCAAACTTTCTCCAGAATAACATGTCTTCATACCATTTGAGGTAAACCTCTTTTGTGATTTTTTGCATGGATTATAATTAAATTCTACTTAAGCGAATTACAAAAGTAA
Source organism: Mariniflexile ostreae (assembly GCF_042427585.1). NCBI lineage: Bacteria > Pseudomonadati > Bacteroidota > Flavobacteriia > Flavobacteriales > Flavobacteriaceae > Mariniflexile > Mariniflexile ostreae. The sequence goes on from NZ_JBHMFC010000077.1 coordinate 85,994, forward strand.
TACATTGTTGGGTATTGCAAAAACGTAAACTAATTTAATTTAAACTAAAAAGTTATAGTGCCGATTTATCAAACATAAATGGCAATAAATTTTTTAGGGAATCTGACTTTAAAACTTGCCCTGTTTCTCCCATAAAATAAATAGCGATTGGAGACGCTTGTTTCATCTCATACTCTGCAATAGCCTGCCTACAAGCACCACATGGCGGAATGGGCACTGATGATGTTTTAAGTTGTGACCCTCCAACAATAGCCAGTGTTAACATCTTAGCACTTGGATATTGCGACGCCGCATAATATACCGCAGTTCTTTCTGCACATAACCCAGACGGATAAGATGCGTTTTCTTGGTTGCTTCCGGTTATAATTTCGTTATTATCTAATAATAACGCTGCACCCACATTAAATTCGGAATATGGTGCATAGGCATTCTTCCTAGCTTCTATCGCTCTTTGCATTAGCATTAAAACCTCTAAAGGCAAGGCCTCCATGCTATCAAAAATATCTAAAGTGGATTCTATTTTTAAAGATTTCATAAGCAATAGTACCTAATTGTTTTTTGTAAAATAAGAATCATTGTTCTTTTTACTTTGTTTTAATATAAACGTACTGTTTAGGTTTGGTTTAAAAACTTCCAAACACCGTTATACTTTTAAAATACTTCTAGAAATGACTATTTTTTGTATTTCTGACGTCCCTTCATAAATTTGGGTAATTTTAGCGTCACGCATCAAGCGCTCCACATGATACTCTTTCACAAAACCATTTCCTCCAAAAATCTGTACCGCCTCCACCGTATGAACCATAGCCACTTTGGAAGCATATAGCTTTGCCATAGCACTAGACACATCGTAATTAAGATTTTGATCTTTATCCCAAGCTGCTTTCATAACCATATGGCGTGCAGCAGAAATTTCAGTATACATGTCGGCAAGTTTAAAAGCGATAATCTGGTGTTGTGAAATTACTTTTCCAAAAGCCTTCCGCTGGTTGGCGTATTCCAAAGCAAGCTCATAAGCCCCTTGTGCAATCCCTAAAGCTTGTGCCGCAATACCGATACGGCCTCCAGATAAGGTTTTCATAGCAAAACTAAAACCAAAGCCATCTTCGCCTATTCGATTCTCCTTAGGCACCTTAACATCATTAAATTGTAATGTATGGGTATCGCTCCCTCTAATTCCTAATTTATTTTCTTTTGGTCCTACATGAAAACCTTCCATTCCTTTTTCTACAATAAACACATTTATGCCATGCGACCCTTTATCCCTATCGGTTTGGGCAACTACTAAATATACATCGGCCCTCCCTCCGTTTGTTATCCAATTTTTGGTGCCATTAATAAGATAATGGTCACCCTTATCGATAGCTGTCGTTTTTTGAGAGGTAGCATCACTTCCCGCTTCTGGCTCACTCAAACAAAACGCCCCAACAAACTCGCCTGTAGCCAATTTAGTAAGATACTTTTGTTTCTGTGCTTCTGTACCAAAAGCTTCAAGTCCATAACATACCAAAGAATTATTAACGGATACAATTACAGAGGCAGAGGCATCAACTTTAGACAGTTCTTCCATAATAAGGACATAAGACACCGTATCCATACCACTTCCCCCATATTCTGGAGCCACCATGACCCCCATAAAACCAAGCGCAGCCATCTTTTTCACCAATGCCTCTGGAAAGTGCTGCTGCTCATCGCGCTCAATCACCCCAGGCAATAATTCATTTTGTGCAAAATCACGAGCAGCATCTCGAATCATGATGTGCTCTTCTGTAAGATTAAAATCCATAAGCAACGGTAAAGCGTTATGTTAACAATAAATAACACACAATATAGTTTTTTTTATGAAGATATTTTTATTTTTACTTGAAATATGACAAAGCAGAAGTATAAGGTTATAGGGGTAATGTCTGGAACATCTTTGGATGGTATCGATTTGGCATTAGTAAGTTTTAATAAAGATTCAAATTGGACATTTAAGATCAGTCACTCCGAAACCGTTCCTTATGAAAAAGAATGGCGATTAAAACTATCCCGTCTCGTAGATGTTACGCTTTCTGAATTAAAATCTATAGATGATGCATACACCGTTTATCTGGCAAATGTAATTGCAAATTTTATAAAAAAACATAATATTAAAAACTTAGATGCTGTTTGTTCCCATGGCCATACAGCTTTGCACCAACCAGAAAAGAAATACACCTACCAAATTGGAAACAAACCAGGCCTAGCGACCTTAATTAAGCAAACTGTCGTTTGCGATTTCAGGGTTGAAGACGTAGCATTAGGGGGGCAAGGCGCGCCACTAGTTCCTATAGGCGACCAATTGCTCTTTTCCGAATATGATTTTTGCATTAATCTTGGAGGATTTGCAAACCTGTCATTCGACAAGGACAAAACCCGAGTAGCATATGATATTTGCCCAGTAAACCTTGTATTAAACCATTATGCAAACCAACTAAATCTAGATTTTGATGCTGGAGGCACGCTGGCTTCTAAAGGAAAAATCGATAAAAACTTACTTCAGAAACTAAATGCTTTAAGCTTTTACAAAACGCCCCCTCCAAAGTCTTTAGGCCTAGAGTGGGTTCATAAAAACATATTTCCAGTAGTAGATAGCCTAAAGCTCGACACGAATACTGTATTAAGAACCTTTGTAGAACACGTCGCTATACAAATCACTTCCGAAATAAACACCAAGGAAAACGCTTCTGTTTTAGTAACAGGCGGCGGCACTTACAATACGTTTTTAATCTCTAGAATTAAGTCCTTAACAAAAAACACCATATCCATTCCTTCGAACAGCATTATAGAATATAAAGAAGCCCTTATTTTCGGTTTTTTAGGCGTCTTAAAACTTAGAAAAGAAAATAATTGTTTGAAGTCTGTAACAGGCGCAATCCACGATCATAGTTCAGGGCTTGTTTTTCATTATTAAAAGTAGTGGGAAATTAATTTTTTAACCGATTTAGTTTTTATATTTGTTTGTTTTTACCATCAATCTAAGTTAAAAAACGGAATTCAATGATGTGTCTTATTAGACATTTACCTAAGCATCATTTTAATTTTCTATACTTAAGGGACAAAACAAACGTTATACATTTGCAAGAAACTAATTTAAACCTATGTTAAATACATTATTATTTTTAAACCAAGAGACGCCAGAGTTACCCCTTGAAGGAGAACCTGTTGAAAAAACACTATCTATAATTGAGCTTATTAGCAGTGGCGGTGCTGCTGGACAAGTTATTATAGCTATTTTATTTGTATTGCTCGTTGTTGCTATTTACATTTATTTTGAACGCATATTCGCTATAAAGGCAGCCTCTCAAGTTGATGCTAATTTCATGAACCAAATAAAAGATCATGTAAGTAATGGGAAAATAGATTCTGCCCAAATGCTTTGTGCTCAAGTTAATTCGCCAGTTTCTAGACTCATAGGAAAAGGGATTACACGTATTGGCAAGCCTTTAGCAGACATTAATACGGCCATTGAAAATGCTGGGCGTTTAGAAATTTATGGCTTAGAAAAAAACGTAAGCGTTCTGGCTACCATTTCTGGAGCAGGCCCCATGATTGGTTTTTTAGGTACGGTTGTGGGTATGATATTGGCTATATTTGAACTGGCAAATGCCGGTGGAAGCATCCAGATGGATGTTCTGGCAAGTGGATTATATACTGCAATGACAACTACAGTTGCTGGTTTAATTGTAGGTATTGTAGCTTATATTGCATACAACCACCTCGTTGTTAAAACAGACAAGGTTATCTACAAAATGGAAGCCCACTCCCTAGAGTTTTTAGACCACTTAAACGAACCATCTTAATATGAATTTTAGAGGACGAAATAAAGTAACACCAGAATTCAATATGTCGTCTATGACTGATATTGTATTTCTGCTTCTTATCTTTTTTATGATTGCTTCTACTTTGGTTACAACCAATGCTATTGATATTTTATTACCAAAAGCCAGCGGAAAAACGGAGAACCTAAAATCTGTTGCGGTAAGCATTCAAAAAGATTTGACTTATTATATCGATCAAAAACGTGTGGGAGAAAGCGTGCTTGAAAATGAGTTATTAAAAGTCTTGGCATCTAAGGAGAAACCCACCATTGTTTTAAGAGCTGAAAAATCTGTACCTGTTGAAAACGTAGTTAAGGTAATGGATATTGCCAATAGAAATAAATTCAAGGTTATTTTGGCGGTAAAACCTAACAATTAGAAAGACGCATAGGGCACGCATGAGATATTTAGAAACAAAACATGAGAGAGATTCCGCAAAGATAACCACATTAATTATAGTTATCATTGTGCTGTTATTGTTTGTAGTAGGACCTCCATACATGGATCCTCCAGAAGAATATGGCGTGGCAGTTAATTTTGGCACTACCGATTTTGGAAAAGGCGACACACAACCTTTAAAGCCAATAAAGTCGGAACCTCAAAAAGTAGAAACACCTCCACAGCCCGAAGTTTCAAAAGCAGAACCTTCAAAGCCATCTGAGACAAAAGAAGACGTCTTAGCGGCAGATAATGCTGAAGAAATCGCTATTAAAAAACAGAAAGAGGCAGAAAGTAAAGCAAAAGCGATTGCCGATGCCAAAACAAAGGCTGAAGCCGAAAGAATAGCCAAAGAAAAACAAGAACAAGACGAGAAAAAGAAAAAACTCGATGCTTTAATAGGAGGCGTTAGCAAATCTGAAGGCACAGAAACTGGCGGTGAAGGCAACGATAACAAGCAAGGTGATAAAGGGCGCCATCCAGGCGACCCATACGCACCAAGCGACTTCGGTGCTCCTGGCACAGGAAGCGGCGGTGTGGGCTACGGATTGAACGGGAGAGGCTCGCCATCATACAAAACTATAAAACAAGATTGCAACCAGTCGGGAATGGTTATTGTTAAAATTACGGTAAACCAAAATGGTAATGTTATAGAAGCGGTTCCTGGTTCTAAAGGTACGACCAATACAGACCCGTGCTTATTAGAACCTGCTAAAAAAATAGCTTTATCGCACAAATGGCAACCCGACCCCAAAGCCCCTGCAAAACAGTATGGCTTTGTTAAAGTAAACTTTAATTTAGGTCAATAACCCATGGCAACATATCAAGATACTGTTCATTGGATGTTTTCGCAACTCCCCATGTATCAACGAGAAGGAAAATCGGCATTTAAAGAAGATTTATCCAACACCTTAAAATTAGCCCAACACTTAAATTTTCCTGAAAAAAAATTCAAGTCAATTCATGTGGCAGGCACTAATGGAAAAGGCTCCACCAGCCATATGTTAGCCTCTATCTTACAGGAAGCAGGCTATAAAGTTGGACTCTATACATCGCCTCATTTAAAAGACTTTAGAGAACGCATAAAAATCAATGGAAAGGAGATTGAAAAATCTTTTGTTATCGATTTTATAAAAAAAAACGAAACCTTTTTTAAAAAAAACGCACTTTCCTTTTTTGAAATGACCGTTGGAATGGCTTTTGAATACTTTTCTATAAAAGAGATAGACATTGCTATTGTAGAAGTGGGATTAGGCGGAAGATTAGACTCAACCAACATTATAACCCCTGAACTATCTGTAATAACGAATATAGGATTAGACCATACACAGTTCTTAGGCGAAACACTTCAAGCTATTGCTTTTGAAAAAGGAGGTATTATAAAAGACAATATACCGGTAGTAATTGGTGAGACCCAAAAAGAAACCACCTCTGTTTTTAAAGCATTAGCTAAAAAACATAACTCTAAAATAATATTTGCCGATCAAAACGCTGGTGAGCATTTTCCATCCGATTTGATTGGGAGCTACCAAACCAAAAACATACAAACAGTTGTACAGAGCATACAAGAACTTCAGCAAAAAGGGTACCAGATATCGAATGATAATATAAAGCAAGGCCTATTACAAGTCATAAAAAACACAGGATTAAAAGGCCGTTGGCAGGTTTTAAATGAAAACCCTAAAACAGTATGTGATACAGGGCACAATAAAGAAGGGCTTACGTATGTAATGAAACAGCTTTCTGAACAAACCTATAATGCATTACATATTGTTTTTGGAGTTGTAAATGATAAAGATTTAAATAGTATTATAGCCTTATTACCTAAAAATGCGACTTATTATTTCTGTAAGCCCGATATTCCTCGAGGATTAGATGCAGAAAGCTTAAAAAGCTTTTTTAAAGCACACAACCGCCACGGAAACACCTACAAGTCTGTTATTGAGGCCTATAAATCGGCACTAGCTAATGCAGAATCCAATGATTTTATTTTTATTGGCGGCAGTACTTTTGTGGTTGCAGAAATAATTTAAATTTTTATTGAAAAAGCTTTTGCAAATTGAAAATCTAGTTTATATTTGCACACCGATTCGAAGCACACAACGCTTTTTCATTAAAAGCATTAAAACTAAAAATCGGAACGTTCTTGGGCAGCCGAATGCCTTAATAAAATTCGGGCGCATAGCTCAGTTGGTTCAGAGCACTTGGTTTACACCCAAGGGGTCGGGGGTTCGAATCCCTCTGCGCCCACAGAAAGATAAAGCTTCCAGAAATGGAGGCTTTTTTTATGCACTATTCCCAGAAGTTGTGGGTGGAAATTAAATTGTTTTTAATATAAATAAGATACGTTCTAAAGTGTCAACTTTTCTAAATTTAATCCCTCATAATAAAAATCAAAGTTTCACTTCAAGATTTTTTAATTCGAGAGTTTACTAATATCTTTGCACAAAGATTAAAGGGGTCATTAACTCAGTTGGTTCAGAGTGTCACGTCGACAACGTGGAAGTCACTGGTTCGAATCCAGTATGACCCACTTTTTTTAAAACATTCAAAACACTTTCTGGTTTAAACAAAAAGTGTTTTAAATCATTTCTTTTTTAAGCGGTTTCGAAGCATACACAAAACCCCTATTTCTTCCTTAGATAGGTTTTCTGCTTTCTTTAACAACTTATTTATTTCTTTATCAAAATACCTCAGCGTTCGTCCTTGAGTGTAATCATCAATAACCCTAGGATCTATATAAGAACTTCGGGCTACTGAAGGTGTATTTCCAAGCCGTTCAGAAACACGATTTACAGCCTCCTTAATATTGTTATCTAATGCCTCTTGGTCTTTTTTGTCTACAACACCCAATTCATCTAGGGCAATGGCAGCAATCATAGTTCCCGCCCAAGTTCTAAAATCTTTTGCTGAAAACTCATCCCCCATAACTTCATGAATATAAGCATTCAAATCGTCACTTTTAACATCGACGATATGGTTATCTTCATCTAGGTACTTAAAAACCTCATACCCGCTCATATCATCGATTTCTTTAACAATTTTAGCTAATTTTTTATTTACAATATTTTTCTTTTGATCTTGTCCAGACTTTCCCTTATATTGAAATAGTATTTCATCACCATTAATCGTTAGGTGTTTGTGTCTTAATGTAGTTAGTCCGTAGGTTGCATTGTCCTTAGAATACGTTTCATTTCCTGGTCTAAAAAAAGCAGATTCCAGTAACCGAAGCATTGTAGCCATTACTTTCTCACGATTCAGCTTGCGCTTTCTTAAATGCTGTCCTGTAACACGTCTCATGTGCTCCAATTGATCTGCAAAATGAACAATTCGATCAAACTTTTTAGAATTTTGCCTTTTTACATGGTTTGGGTGATATATATATTGTTTACGCTCTTTATCATCTCGTCCTGTTACTAAAAGATCCGCATTACGGTTTTCGTTTATCTCCACACAGGTCCAAGCTGGCGGGATAACAAGTGAGTTTATCCAGTCGCGGGTGTCTTTATTTTTTATAACTTCACCATTCTCATCCTGATATGTAAAGCCTTTTCCTTTCTTTTTCCTGTAATACATTTGCGGATTTTATTTTAAAATTAAATGACCCACTGTACGTCGCTATAAAATATTTTATAGAATTCCACATTCATAAACAAAGAATCTTATTAAGTCTCACCCTATTTCTATCTTCTTTTTAGAGAGCGATTCGAACCTTTACTTTTCTCTTAACGGAGCGTTAAGCCGGAACTTTAGAAGCCGTTTCCATTCTATCCCAATGGCGATGTTTTGCGATTGCATCTCTAAACGCTTCCGGCTTAGCATTTATAAAAACAGCTTTATCCGCTTTATAATCTTTCACGAATGTATCATCTAATAAAATGTCGCCTTCATTATCAACAGCAATGGCCTTACAATGTTTGAAAGCTTCATTTATAAACTTTTTGTACTTGGATACGCCTCTTAACGTTTCAATCGATGCTTTTCCACCAGGAATATAAATAGCATCGTAAAGCACACTTTCTGTAGTCATTATTGCTGCATCAACGTTATGCTCCATATTTTGGTCGCAGTTAATTTTACCACCATGAGGCGCTACAATTTTAAACATCGCTCCCTCTTTTTCTAAAATTGTTTTTATATTTTGATAATCGCTCATGGAAAACCCATCGGCAGCCAAAACTGCTATTTGCCGGGTCGCAATACTATTAAATCTAGTATTCGCCTGACTTAAAGCAGGATCGCTCTCTAAATAGTTTTTCTTCGCAGGGGGTTGGTGTTGCGTAACATCTGCATCTGCACCAATAGCTTGGTTGATAGGTTGATCAATTGTATCTGGAACTCTTAAACCTAATCCTTTAGCCACCTTTTGTGCTAAAGCTGTATCGATTTGGGAAACAGCCCATAACATACGCTCTTTAATATGTGTATAATAACACTTTCCTAATTCAAATATATACGCATCGGCCACATGCTCTTTTTCCCAATTGGCAAGACTTCTATAAAATAGAGCCGGTTGAGAAAAATGGTCATTAAAACTTTCGCTACGCGTCCTTATTTTTTTGGCATCAATACGTTCTTCGTAAGAATGAAATGCACCTTCGGCCATTTTAGACAAGTGCGGACAACCGCCTCCTAAACTGTTTGGAAAATAAGCTGTTTGACCTTTTGGAATATCCATTTGCATATGACCGTCGCGCTGGTTATTATACACTTCGCCAAGAGGACGGTTTATGGGAATTTGATGGAAGTTCGGACTCCCTAATCTAGATAATTGGGTGTCTCTATAAGAAAACAATCGCCCCTGTAATAACGGGTCGTTTGTAAAGTCAATTCCAGGAACTATATGCCCAGGCAAAAAAGCCACCTGCTCTGTTTCTGCAAAAAAGTTTTCTGGATTTCTATTTAAAGTCATTTTTCCTATGATTTCGACAGGAACCATTTTTTCAGGAATTAATTTTGTAGGGTCTAATAAATCAAAATCAAATTTATGTTCGTCTTCTTGGGGCACAACTTGTATTCCAAATTCCCATTCAGGGTAATGTCCTGATTCAATAGCATCCCATAAATCTCGTCTGTGAAAATCTGAGTCTGCACCGTTTATCTTTACAGCCTCATCCCAAGTTACCGAGTGCACTCCCAATTTTGGTTTCCAATGAAATTTTACGAAATGCGACTCCCCCTTATCATTAATCAACCTAAAGGTATGGATTCCAAAACCTTCCATCATTCGAAAGCTACGAGGTATGGCACGATCGCTCATTGCCCAAATTTGATTATGAAGCGTTTCTGTAGTACGCGAAACAAAATCGTAAAAGGTATCATGGGCAGATGCAGCCTGAGGAATATCCTTATTTGGTTCTGGTTTTACAGCATGAACTAAATCTGGAAATTTCATAGCGTCTTGTATAAAAAAAACCGGCATATTGTTTCCTACTAAATCCCAGGTTCCTTCTTCCGTATAAAACTTAACCGCAAAACCACGCACATCTCTTGCCAAATCTGCCGAACCTTTAGACCCTGCTACTGTTGAAAACCGAACAAAAACAGGTGTTTTCCTTTCGGTATCTGTAAATATTCCTGCCTTACTGTATTTTTCTATACTATTATATAGCTCAAAATAACCATGCGCCCCACTACCTCTTGCATGAACGATGCGTTCTGGAATGCGTTCATGATCAAAATGGGTTATTTTTTCTCGAAGCAAAAAGTCTTCTAGGAGCGTTGAACCTCTTTCGCCAGCTTTCAAAGAATTATTGGTGTCGTTTACCTTTAAGCCTTGATTGGTGGTCATTGCTTTATTCTCTGCGTTTTTTTCAAACTGCTTTAAATCTTTAGTTTTTTTATTTTCAGTATTATCATTTTTAGCCATGATATAATTGTTTTGAAAGTTTACATTAAGGTTTTGAAAATTATCAATTCTAAATTAGTGGGGACCCAACCACTTTATTAGCATAAATCGTTTTATTATTTGCTCAATTGAAAAATTGAAAAAAATTGCAGCACTAACACTATCACTAACAGAACAATGAAGAAAAACACGCAAAATTAAAGAAAACAGAAAAATGGAATAAAGCAAATTATTTTATTAAACCAGCTAACGATTAAACCTCGTTTGAAATACCTTTAGAACTATTAAATGTTGAATCTATAAATAAAAGAAATAATGAAAATACAAGCATATTTAGCGTTTGGAGGAAATTGTCAAGAAGCACTTAGTTTTTATAGTGATTTATTTAACGCCAAAATCATTAATCGCAAGACCTATGAGGATAAAAAAATTGATGTTCCATCTTCTTATAGAAACAAATTACAACATGCTGAGATAAAAGGAGATCATATTTACTTTATGGCCTACGATGCCTCTCCGGATACACCACTTAATAATGGAAACCAAATTCATATGAGCATTGAAGCTTCAGATATCAACGAAGGCAAAGAACTCTTTGAGAAATTATCGAAAGGCGGACAAGTGCACCATAACTATAGAGAAAGAGAGTGGGGTTACTTTGGTCGATGCACAGATAAATATGGTATTGGCTGGATGGTTAATCATAATCAATAAATTATATATTTTTAAAAACATTAAAAACCTTCTGAATTAAAGTTCAGAAGGTTTTGTTTTTTATAATTCTGTTTTTCATTACTATATATTTAGTGAAGCCATCGTAGAAACGCCAACTCTTTCAAAACTTTTCACAACACCCATTAGGCACTACACAACCAGAAACAAGATTTCAAATCTTATTAAAAAAGCTCATAGCTTACATAAGTATATTGCTATGGTGATACAATGGGTTTTTATAGCCAAAGAGAATAAGGAAATCTCAGATCTTTCAAAAAAAAAAAAAAAAAAAACGGCAACCATCAAAAAACATTTTTTTAAAATGGTTTTTATTATTTCCTATTCTAACACCCCTTTATAATACGCTTATTTTTAAAAGCATAGATATGAGCAACCAATATGATAAGACGTGAAACTTAAATCGTAAGGCTTCAATTTAGAACACACTAGTTAAATATGAATATGCCAAGTTTGAAATTAAAATAATTTCTAATAAAAACATAGTGTATTTGTAAGATTAACACACAACAACTAAACCATAATCAATAAAAACTACCGTTAATCGATTTTAAAGAATTTTATCAACCAAAAAAGATGCTTTAACCTACAGAAAAAACATATTGTTCTCTATTAATACATATATTCGCACAATATTTTTTTGTAAATGAAAGCCATATTATACCTACTAATATTTAGTTTTTTTTTCACTATTGTACTCCACTCCCAAAACGAGACCAATATTACTTACGGATTAAAGCTCGGAGGATTGCATTCTAAAATCAGTCACTTACCAGAAAGTATTAAAGGAAGGGACAACACCTATAGCCATAGTGTTTTAAAAAGTGAAGGCGCTTATGGTATGGAAGCTGGTTTTTTTATAAACTGCAAGCTTAACGACACAAGAGTTGCTATACAACCAGAAATCCTTATAAGGCAATCTAGCGAAACCATTAATTATTCCGATACCACCGGCAAAACATTCGAATTAGGACTTAAATATTCCTATTTACAACTGGGCGCGCTTTATAAAATATATCCTTTTGAAGGATTAAACCTAGGGTTTGGTGCCTTTTATGGCATCAATTTATCTCCTAACCATATTTCGTATGCGTCTAACGAAGCAGACGGCATATATGATGTGGCCACAAGGCAGTTTTATCAAGACGGTCTTGATGGTGCAGACGATTTTGCTTTGTGCATTAGTTTAGGCTATGAGTTGCGCAAAAGCATCCACTTTGATTTACGTTATTATCTAGGTGTTAAAGATGTTGTTAAAAGCAACGCCTCTTCTTTCCAATTCATTGAAAACCAAAACAAAAGCAGTGTTATTAGTTTCTCTATAGGCTATAGTTTTCATCAGTGGTAATTACAATAAAAATTATGAAAAAACTTACTCTCCTTATCTTTTTGTTTAGTCTAAAATCCCTGTATGCACAAGGCGGAAGGGAGATTACATATGGTCTTTTTGCAGGCGGCCTCTACTCCACCATGTCCAATCTCCCAGACGTTATTGTTCCCAAAGGCGTTTATGAAGGTTACACTTTAGAAGAAAAAGGCAAGTTTGGAGCTACAGCAGGTATTATGATCAATTGGAAATATCCCTATGCCAAAATAAGTGTGCAACCCGAATTATCCTATTCTTTTCAGGCTACAGATTTGGCCTATGAAGACATTCATGGCCTAAATTATAAAATGACCTTCGCCTACAGTTATCTTAATGCGGGTATGCAATTTAAATACTATCCTATAGAAGGAATGTACGTAGGCATTGGGCCATCTATGGCATTTAATATAACCAGCGACAATATAACATACAGCTCTAACGCAGAAGACATCTTTGGGGGCTCCGGCACTTATTATGAGCCAGACACGGAGGTTCAAAATGTACTAAACGCATCCTTAACAGGTAAAAACTATTTTTACGGAACCTTTTCGCTAGGGTATGAATTCAATTCCCAGTTCTTTATAGGAGCACGCTATGCATTAGGAATTTCCGATGCTTTAGCTACAGAAGAAAATGGGCATCGTTATCAGGAAAACACTAATAAAATCAATAGCATATCATTATATATAGGGTATGCCTTTGATTTTGATGACCTTACCAATTTCTAATAAGACATGTCCTTTTAAAACATCGGATTTTATGTGCAAAATATATTTTTTAATAGCCAACCTTATATTATTAACAAGGCCTTACGTCGTTTTTTCTCAACAAAACATACTACCTGGCGCTGTAGAATATCCTATTTTTTGGATTAAAGCAAAACATAATAAAACAGATTTTTACTGGGAGAATCTTACAGGGAATCCTTCTGGAATTACACAAAAAAAACATAGTGGCGCGCTTCTTAATTTCAACCCCAGTATTGCATTGAGCACCAACCAACTCCCTATAACCCTGCCCTTAGGCACAACAAGCCAAAAGCGGCACACCTTATTTTTGGTATACAAAGCAGAAGACAGTATAAAAGAACAGTTTTTATGGACCATAACAGATGCTAAAAAAACCCAATCATTAGCCACTACCAAGCGCTTAGTCGATTTAAGGACATATGCGTACCAGACCTATCCAGAAACGGTTTCCCCCCAGAAAGCAAACATTCACTTTTTTCAGCAGCATGTTACAGATAGCATAGCAAAACCCACATTTTTAACTATAGGGCAACACTCTAAACTCGAAAGCTTACCTCCAGAAGCATTTAAAGGACATATTAGTGAAATTTTGGTGTATAACAGGATTTTATCAGGACAGGACATCCAAAAAATAGCGAGTTATCTCAGTATTAAATACGGTATTTCACTACTCCCATTCGGAATTAAAAACTATCTAAACAGCCAAGGCGAAACCATTTGGGAACTCGAAAAACACAAAGACTTTAGCACACGCATAACAGCTGTAGGACGAGACGATGCTAGCGGATTACGGCACTTAAAAAGCAGTAATATGACGGATGAGGGGCTTTTAACCCTAGAGCTTTCTAGTAAAAGCAATCACATTCCAAATACGTACTTTGCTTTTTGGAGCGACAATGGCCAAGATCTTTTAGTTAAAAAACAAGAGCAGGGTGAGCCTATAGGAATTTCAAGAGCATGGCAATTAGACTTTTCTAACCCTACCGATCTAGTACTGGATTGGGTGTTTAATCCCAATTTTATAAAAGGAAGTCTACCAAAAGACACCTACTATTGGTTACTGGTAGATTACTCTGGAACTGGAAATTATAATGAAAATGATTCAGAATATATTCGATTAGCAAGCACCTCATCCCGTGAAAAACTGGTGTTAAGAGATTTTAATTGGGACAAACACCAGACAGGAAAAACAAAATTCACCATTAAAATTGCACCCGAACTGTTTAGCCGGGTGTGGATTACCGAGGCCAGTTGCGACGGGTTAGCTTCTGGCGCACTACGTTATACCATAGAAGGCGGACAAGCCCCATACACGATTACCGTTAAAAAAACCGATAGTAACACAATTTTAAAACAGTGGACCCAAAATGCCAAAACCGACACAAGTTTACCTGTATCTTCTGGCAACTACACATATATCGTACGTGATGCCAAAGGGCGTTTATATAGCGAAAGTGTATTTGTGGCCGATAAAGAAGGGACGTTCTCTAATTTAAAACCTGAATATCTTTTAAGTTCTAAACATGCGTTGGTTTTAGATGCCAGTACAGCTCTTACAGAAGCAAACACATCTTATATGTGGTATTACGAAGGCACCTTTATTAATAACACCCCAAAAATAACAATCGATCAAGCTGGCGATTATGAGCTACGGTTACGAAACGACCAAGGATGTTACACTAGTAAAAAAATTAAGGTTATTAGTGATGGAAGCGCTCAAAACAACGCTAGCACCATGTATGTATACCCAAACCCTGCAGTAGATGGGCATTACAATATCGCTTTACAGTTTCCTTCAAAAACAAACGCCATAATAACCATTTATTCACCAACAGGCGCCCTGTTAAAACAAGAAACACTCTATAACATAGAACATCATATGTATACAGATACAATAAAAGCTACCGGTATGTATATGATTACGGTGGTCTCTAATTTCGGAACCAAAACGCTAAAATTAATCATCGAATAAAAAACAACCCTATACGATTGCCCCCAATCGCCATTCCTACTTATGAAAACGAACATTATATTAATCCTTTTTCTTGTTGGCTCTTTTTTGTTCGCCTCAAAATTAGCCCACCACCCTACGCCACTTTTTTTCAAGACACCTCTTAATGAAGACAAACCAAATCCACCTCTTAAGTCCTTAGGTTCAAGCCCTATAGCAGAAAAAACAAAGGTTTTTACTGCCGATATTGCCCAAGGTACTATTGGTGTATACGATGCTTTAGAAATAGATGATGCATTCGACAATGTTTTTCATCTTAACATCACAACCCTGCCATCACCACACGAAAGTGCTTATTTAGAGTATGAATTGTTCGGTTACAGCCAAAGTGCATCCATTTCTAGAAGTTTAAACAACCAATCGAGTATCGGGGGCCTTTTTCTATCTCACAATAAAAAATGGACAAAACAATCAGAATTACTTTCTGAACAATCCTTACGTACTGGAGATAATGTGTTATTATTTACTGCTCCAGAAGGCACTTCCAATGCCTATAAAATTAAAAATGTGCGGATTATCTATAAACCAGCAGTTCCTAAAACCAAGTTTACGCTTTTACAGTTTGAAAATAAACGCTACATTAAAGGCGCTAATTTCCCTTCGCAAATAAAAAAGATGACGATTGGAGATATAGCGATTAACATGAATGAGCCTGAATTTGAATTGGTTTTTGAAGCCAAAACATCTGAGGATTTTATCCTGGTAACCAAAGAGACAATTACCGGAGTGCTTAGTACAGAAAAACTGGAGTTTAAAGATTTTTTAAAAGTGAATCATTTCCGACAACTAGAACGTGCAAAAGCGCGCCTTTTTAAAGTTATTCATGCCGACACCCAAAACACACTAGCCTATAATCCTTTTTCAGCTATTTTTCCAAGCGGTGCCTTAAAAAACACTCTTACGGTTTCTGTTGGTGCTTTGCGAAAAATAGACATCGCCCCTTTAAACTCGGCCATGGTAAATGTTACGGGAACCCATGCCGGTTTCCGGTTATTACCCCACGGAACTGTTTTCGATAAAGCGGTAACCCTTACACTTCCCTACAATAAAACTCTAATTCCTGAAGGCTATACCGAACAGGATATTCAGGTGTTTTACTTTGATGAGCATAAAAAATTATGGCAAAATGTTCATAAGGATTCATTGGATGTTAAAAATGAAATCGTTACAGCCAAAACAACGCATTTTACCGATTTTATTGCGGGCATCATTAAAATGCCTGAGTCTCCTGAAACTTCAGGATATACGCCTACCAGTATTAAAGATTTAAAAGCCGCCAGTCCTTTGATAGGCATTCAATCTATCGCTCCGCCCTCTGCAAACGGAAGAGGAACGGCGCGTACAGAATTCGGTATTGCCATTCCAAACGGACGTGGCGGCATGCAACCGTCTTTAAATTTACAATACGATAGCGATGGCGGCCACAGTTGGGCAGGAACGGGATGGGATATTTCCATTCCCGCAGTTACCATTGAAACCCGTTGGGGTGCGCCACGCTATGATGCCGATCGGGAAACCGAATCCTATGCGATTGCTGGCGAAGCTTTAATTCCCAACACCCATCGGGCCGCTTGGATAAGCAGAACGGCAGATAAACAGTTTTACCCGCGCCGCGAGGGTGCCTTTCAACACATTACCCGGAAAGGTTCATCACCTAAAAACTATTATTGGATTGTAAAAGACAAAAGCGGTGTAACCCATTATTACGGCGGAACACCTTCTGGATTAGCAGCTAATCGAATTTTACAAGATGCCTCTGGAAACATTGGGCATTGGGCATTGGCCATGCAAATAGATTTAAAGGGAAATAGTGTTGCATATGAGTATGATAAAATAGACGGGGAACTCTATCTTAAAAAAGTATATTATACGGGGTTTGGTTCAAATAAAGGACACTACAGTGTCACTTTCCTTAAAAACTCCGATTTAGGAGAACCCAACCGACCAGACGTACAGCTATCTGCGCGACTGGGCTTTAAACAGTTGAACAATCAATTACTGAGAAAAATAGAAGTGCGTTACAAAAACGAGAGGGTTCGTAGTTACGAACTGCATTATACCGAAGGCGCTTTCAAAAAAACCTTACTCAAATCGGTTTCTGAATATGATTCGGAATCCAAATTATTCTACACCAATACCCTCGATTATTTTGATGATATTCGGGATGCATCGGGAAAATATGTACCTTTTGGGCCGGAAGAAAAATGGAACGTGGCTTCAGATAATATTACCCAAGGATTTACTGGAATTAAAGATTTTGAGAGTAATCATACTTTAGCAGGTAGTACCAATGGTTTGTCTCAAGGAATAAGCTATAGATTAGGAGTTGGTCTTCCTGCTTTAGGTTTTTTTAAATCCAATACATTAGGGCCTCATGGTGGAAATTCTTGGGGAACCTCTAATGTATCACTCGTGTTAGAAGATATAGACGGCGACTCTTTTCCTGATAAAATATTTAAAGTTGGCAATAAGGTTTACTACCGAAAAAATTTATATGGTTCAGGGCAGAATGGTTTTGGAGAAGCCATTCGCATTCAGAATTTGGATAACTTAGGGTTTACTAAATCAAAAACATTCAATTGGGGCGTAGACGCCACAGTAGGTTATGGAAAAGCTTCAGCAAATGTGGGCTATGATGAGCAACGCTCCACCAATAAAACCTTAAGCTATTTCATGGACTTTAATGGAGATGGTTTGGTTGATTTCGTAGACGGCGGACAAGTGTATTATAACCGTATTATAGATGGCGTACCTCATTTTATTGCACACAGCTCGGGCACCCCTGCACCTGTGTCTGGCGAAGGCCTACTAGACTTAAGCAGTCCTGATCGCACAAAAGAATTACAGGAATTATTAGACAAAAATCCTTTACATGATGTTGTAAGAGTATGGCAAGCGCCTGCTAAGGGTGATATTGTTATTACGCAAAGTTTTGCGTTGCTAGAAGATTTCTCAGAAGAACGTCAGCACTACAAAACGCGAGATGGACAGGAAAAAGCAGATGGTGTACATCTGTATTTTCAAAAAGGCCAAACATTAATTTGGGAGGAAACCATTGCTGCCCATGATTATACTTTAAAAACAAAACCTGCTGAAACTTTATCGGTTGAAAAAGGAGAACGCTTATATTTTAGAGTAAGTTCTTTAAAAGATGGCAATTACGATAAAGTGATTTGGGATCCAAAAATAGAATACACAAAAGTAATCGATTATTATAAGGATGCTGGCATTATAAAAAACAAATGGATAGAGATAGAGGGTGCTGTAGATGCGAATTTACTACCTCTCAAAACCTATCAAGCCTCAACAGATTTTTTTGTTAGCGCCTCTAATGCAGTAGTTATTCCCAAAGCAGGTATCATTAAATTTTCTGGTCAATTTAAAAAACCTATAACTTCAGATCACGTGACTTTAAAAGTGATTAAAACCGTAATAGGCACAACAACAGAAACCATACTGTATCAAAAATTATTTCTAGCTTCTGAAATTGTAGATTTAGACCTCGCTACACTTCATTTTAATATTACCGAAGATCAAGCTTTTGTAAACATGCAACTTGAAACGCTTACTAATATTGATGTAAAAGGATTGGTAACAGCTTCCACACTTACAATTCCTGCTATATCTGGTACAAAGCCAGAGGAAAACATTAAAAATGTAGATATTTCTCATTCTTTTTACACAAAACGAGATGGGAATTATAGTATTACTGAAAAAAAACCAATCAATTCTGGCACGTTAGAGTTGTCTATAGATCCGGACGATTACCCATTGATTTCAGGAATAATGGGAACCAAATATAATGGTGAAATTATCATTAGTGCTAAACAAAATAATAATTTAATCGCTAGAAAGACCTTTCACGTAAACGATGGCGTGTTAGAAGAAACGACTTCTGCATTCGATAAAGATTATAATTATGTTAATGCAAAAAAAGACCTCCCGATTGCGCTAGAAATATACGTTAGCAATCCAGTTTTATTAGACATTATAAAAGCATATCCAAATAACAAAGCTTTAAAAATCAACTATTATATAGAAGAAATTATTGAAGATCCTAAGCAGGTTATAATATGGGAGGAAACAACGGATGAATTTTCTATATATACGGAAGTGCCAGCGGAATCTCTTACTTTAGGAATATTATATAGAAACTGGGGAAGTTTTATCATTAACGGAAACCTCGCCGATAAAACAATCGACCAGACCAAATTAAAGGCAGAATCCAGTACTACTAACCCAGGTAATCTTCCCGATTTAAGCAATTTAGACCCAGACAGTATGCCTTCAGGCTTTGAGAGCAGCAATCATTACTTTATTCAAAGTACACCCGTATATTCAGAAAATATAGTTTACGGCTCTGAAAAAGCATGTTTTATTCAAAATGAGTTTATGGGTACATCACGCTTAGGCGAAGATGACTTTACAGAATATATTGATTTTTCTTTACCCAACACTAGTACAGTTGGTGGCGCTACTACCGCCCTAGACATGGTTTCTGAAAGCAAAAGTCGTAGTTTTTCTGCTGGAGTTAGTGGCCAAGTAGGCATTGGAGGTGGTGTTAGCACTTCTAAGGGCGATTCTTATGTCGTACAAACGATGAGCGATTTTAATGGCGATCGTTACCCCGATTACATTAGAGATGGCGAGCTGCAATACACGTCTCCTACGGGAGGCATAACAGACCAAAAAATTACTATTGGTAATTTTAGCCATTCCGAAAACAGCGCTCTGGGTGGTAGTTTATCAGGCAGTTACAGCCACGGTGCACCTGCAAATTCATTACAATTAAATATTAGCAAAGCAGCAGTTACAAAAAACTACACACAATCTGGAGCTGCCAATGAAGCTGAAAAAGGAGGAAAAGCCGTTTCATTAGGCGGAAATATAGGTTCAGGTAGCGACCATTCTGAAAAAATATTTTCAGATATAAATGGAGACGGTTTGGCAGATAAAATAGAAGCCAACGAAACCGTGTCTTTAAACAGCGGTTATGGTTTTCTACCAGCAGAACACTGGCCCAATATGAATGTTATTAATAAAGGAGAATCAAAGGATTACAGTGCCAATTTAGGTTATAGTATTTATAATGGTTCCTTTTCTGGAGGATTAAATTATGGAAGTTCTACCTCTAATAGTACAAATTCTTTTTTAGACATTAATGGAGACGGATTAGCCGATAAAATAAGCTACCAAGAACACCATGTTTTAGTAGAATTTAATATGGGTAATTATTTTGACGCCCCTGTGTCTTATCCCAAATATAGTGCTATGGCACAAAATACATCTGTGAGTTATGGCTTTAGCGCTAATGCTTCTTATGATATCCCTTTAGTGCCTCCTATCATTGTCATGAAATTGACCCCAAGTTTTGGTGCTAGTTTAGGAGCCAGTACGTCGCGTTCCGAAGCCTCCTTCTCAGACATCGATGGCGACGGAAACCTAGACTACATCTTATCTACCGATGAAGACAATCTTACCGTGCGGCTTTCCAACATCAAAAGAACCAACAAACTAAAAGCGGTAACCAATGCCGCAGGGAATAGTTATGAAATCGATTATGCATTGCTAAAGCCAACCTATGAAAACCCTTCCGCCAAATGGGTTTTACAGTCCGTAGATATAAACGATGGTCATGTGGGCGATGGCATCGATCATGCGGTAGCTAAGTTTACATATGAAGACGGTTATTACGACCGTCGTGAACGTGAGTTTTATGGCTTCGGAAAAATAATCCAAGAACAAATAGATGCGGCTGATAATTCGGTTTTTACAACCACCATTCAAGAGTTTTACAATCAGGATTATTTCCGTAAAAACATATTGAAACGTACTGCTACATTAGATAAAAATGGTAAAATACGTCAAGAATCCACTCATACCTATAGTTTTATAGATGTAGCGACACAAACAAGCGTTCCTGTTGCGACTCTAAATGCACCTATACAAGACAGTAAACGCATTTTTATAGGCTTAATTCATACCAACCAAAAAATGTACGAAGGCGGTAGTGCATATCTCGAAACCAACAGCTTCAACACCTACGATGCCCAAGGAAACATCATCCAATATGAAGATTTAGGTAACGGTACACCCGACGATAAAGTAACGGCAAAAATTAGCTACCACGAAAGCACCACGCCTTATTATGGCGGCATTCCAAAACAATTGGAAGTCTTTACTGTAGATGGGTTGCGCCGTAAAAGAGCTACCACCATCAACCCGACCACGGCAGAGGTTACCCAAATTAAAAACTACAGTGCTGCCGATAAGGTGGCCGTAACCGATTTGGTATATGATCCCTACGGAAACCTTCAAAAAATTACAGGGCCTGCCAACCACAAAGACCAGCGTATGACTTTGGACTATGTTTACGATACCGACAACCATCAATTTCTATTAGAAATTAAAGATGCCTTTGGATATCAAAACAAAATGGAATACGATTACCGTTTCGGGATGCCACTAAAAAGCACAGACAGAAATGATCAAAGCACTGAATATACGATGGATGCCGTTGGTCGTCCAAAAACCATTCGGGGGCCTTACGAAATTGCTAGCGGCAAAGCCTATACGATTGCCTACGATTATTTTCCAGATGCTGATGTTCCCTTCGCCATAACTAGAAATTACGATCCCGAATTAGACAAAGACATCGAAACCTACACCTATACCGATGGATTGGGCAGAGCTTTACAAATTAAGAAAACGGCAAGTTTATTTACCACTGCAGGAAGCCCCGACCAGGAAGCGCATATTGTTTCTGGAAAAGTTATTTATGATGGGCTGGGCAGGCCAATAACCAGTTATTATCCAACAACCACAACCGCTATAGATGCTACTTTTAGTACTGCGGTATCCAACGTACCCCCTACCCAAACCGAATACGATGAAGTAGGCCGTGCCGTAAAAGTAATCCTGCCAGACAGTAGTACGAATACCACGACTTTTAAAATTGATGAATTTGAAGGCGTTCCTACGATGCTCACCACGCAAACCGATGCCTTAAACAAAACCGTGCAATCGCAAACCGATGTAAAAGGAAGAAACCTGGCCAGCATCCAGAATACTTTAGTAACCCAGTTTGGGTACAATGCCTTAAGCGAACTGGTACAGGTAACCGATGCTATGGAGCATTTAACCCTTAGTACTTACGATTGGTTGGGCCAACGCACCGAGTTTACACATCCCGATGCAGGAACCACCACGATGCAATACGATTTGGCGGGCAACTTGACCAAGCGCATTACCCAAGACATCAAGAACACCGTACCTAATGGAGGCGCTATCCAATACGAGTACGATTACAACCGTTTGGAAAGCATCAAATACCCCAAAAACCCACAGAACAATGTACAATACAATTATGGCAAAGCCGATGGTACCGCTTCTCGCCGAGGCAGATTGTGGTTTGTGCAAGATGCCAGTGGCGGTCAGGAATTTTTCTATGGTAAACTAGGTGAAGTCGAAAAAGAGATTCGCACGCTTCGCATGACCCCTACCGATGTGCAAACCTATATTTCACAGTTTGAATACGATACTTGGAACCGCATCCAAAAAATGACCTATCCCGATGGCGAAGTGGTGGATTACACCTACAACCGAGCAGGGAATTTGCAAAGCATGCAGGGTAAAAAAGAAGGGCATACCTATGATTATATCAAACAATTGGCCTATGATAAATTTGAACAACGCAAGTATTTAAAATACGGCAACGATACCGAGACCAATTACACCTACGATCCTACGATGCGAAGGTTGCAGCAGCTGCAAGTAAAAAGCGGCACGAGACAGGTGATGAATAATTCGTACCGCTATGATTTGGTGGGGAATGTATTGGGTATCAACAACGCAGCACCCATTATCAATAATACCTTGGGCGGAACGGCTATGCACGAATACCAATACGATGATTTTTATCGATTAAAATCGGCCAAAGCCCTTTACAACGGCGAGTTTACCGAGGCCAAGTACGAGCTGAACATGAGCTACAACGATATGCACAACATCATCAAAAAAGACTTAGTGCATACAGTAAACAACGAGCAAAAAGGCTATGTTTTAGATTATAATTATGACAATGCACTGCACCCCAATGCCCCCAATAAAATTACAGAGCTAGGAAAACCCGACGCACGCGAGTACGTGTACGATGGCAACGGAAACCCAACCAGTTATACCGAAACCCAAAGTTTCCGTAAAATGACTTGGGACGAAGAAAACCGTTTAATGGGAATTAACGACAACGGCAGGATTCACCAATACACCTATGATGCCGGTGGCGAACGCGTGATAAAAAGTTCTGGCGATTCTCAAAATGTTGCTATTAACGGACAAACGGCTGCCACCATTGTGCATACCGATGATTATACGGGCTATGTCTCGCCCTATTTTGTAATAAGCAAAGGTAAATTTACCAAGCATTATTTTGAGGGCGCAGGGCGTATCGTAAGCAAATTGGGCAACGGAACCTTTGCACAGCCCTTGGGCATTACCGCTGGAGGAGTAAACTATACAAAGCTGACTGCCGAACAGCAAAAAGCCATGGACACCTATGTACGAGCGTTGGGCGTGCCACCAGGGCCTCCCACCCAGCAAGGGATTTATGCTACACCAGAATTTACTGGTAATCCATACCCAAGTGACGTTTTAAGACCAACCGAGGAAAACCAAGAACCCCCAGAAGGCTGGCCCAGAAACCCTATCTGGAACAAGAACGGCGACGTGCCAGGGCCACCTGTACAGTTTGGCCCACCCGTAAATCCCGAAACCGTAAAACCTGCCGAAGGTTTTACAGATATTGGGTTACCCGAAAATGATATTTTTTATTTTCACCCCGATCATCTCGGAAGTACGTCGTATATTACAGCCCAAAATGGAAGCATAAGTCAACACGTGGAATATATCGCTTTTGGAGAGATTTTGTTCGAGGAGCATAGCTCGAGTTTTTCAAGTCCATATTTGTTTAATGGGAAGGAGTTGGATCCGGAAACGAATTTATCGTATTTTGGTGCGCGTTATTATGATGCGAAGGTGAGTTTGTGGTTGAGTGTGGATCCGTTGGCGGAGAACTATCCTAATGAAAGTCCATATGTTTTTGTACATAACAGCCCTTTGATTTACGTAGATCCAGACGGTAGAGACGCAATACTGGTTGTATTCCCAGACTATAAAGTAGATACAGAAACAAAATTATTTGGAAAGCAGCCTTTAGGACACGCAGGAGTACTTTTGATTAATAATAAAACTGGTTATACTCGTTACTATGAATATGGGCGTTACCGTACTGATGATGGAACAAAAGGTAAAGTAAGGAATGTTAGAGTATCTAATGTTGTTATTGACCCAGAAACGGGAAAACCTACTCTAGCTTCTTTAAACAAAATTCTTGGTCAAATTTCTAAAGCATCAGGACAAAATGGACGAATACAAGGTGCCTATGTTACAGGAGATTTTGATAAAATGAATGAGTATGCTCAAGGGAAATTAAATGAAAGTAGTGACCCTAATCATACTGATTATAAAAAAGATAGAGAGCCGTATTCATTAATTGGAAATAATTGTGGTACGTTTGGTTGTGATGTTTTAAAGCAAGATGAAGGAGCAAAGAAAAAAGCACCTTGGATATTTAACCCGACGCCTAATAATATTGCAGAGGAATATCAAGACAATTTTCCAAAGGTTGATTACACCCCGAAGACAAAAAACACTACAAGTGATATTTATAAAAAAGAAAATTAATGAAGAAGTGGTTAATAATTATTGCAATAATTAGTTTTTTAGGGTTTGTACTATTTAAGTATATTTTTGATAAGCAACCTTGCCTCCCTCCGGAAAGACACGAACTTGTTCCTTTAGTTGCGATTTGGAGTGGTGGTTGTGATGGAGGTGAATGGATAGAATTAGTTGAAATTAAAGAAGATAAATATCGATTTAGAATTTATCAAGATTGGAATGGAGAGTTAAAAATGGATGCTGATTTTGAGTTTAGAGAAGATAGAACTAATTTAACTCGTGTAAATTGGGAAAGCATAGTATGTTGTTATTCACAGTCGTTAGATTCATTAGTAACTTTAAGTGTTGTTGATAATGTAGAAGGTAAAAAAAAATACTACCGGTTACAATCTATTTATCCAGCTTATGGCGGTAACGATTGGGGTATAATTAAAGAGAAGTATAATCTTGAATAAAACAGAAGCCTTAAATAAATTCAAGGCTTTTTCATTACATAATGCTCTGAAGCTTAGTCTGCTTCAATAAAGCATCAAGGAGAATAAAAATGTATTATTTTTCGTTCTCTTTTAGTTGTTGGATATCAAAGACACGATTAATAATACTTTTTCTAAAAGTGTATCTGTAGCCCCACTTTTCGAAGAGTTCGAATGCTGCGCAAATACCTCTGGCTTTGCGTATTTTTTTTTGTTCTTGAAAATCAAAAATAGTGATAAAAGTCCCCAACTTTTACAGTAAAGATTTTAAGTCCGTCACAAAGTTTCCGTAAAATGACTTGGGACGAAGAAAACCGTTTAATGGGAATCAATGACAACGGCAGGATTCACCAATACACCTATGATGCCGGTGGCGAACGCGTGATAAAAAGTGCTGGCGATTCTCAAAACGTTGCTATTAACGGACAAACGGCCGCCACCATTGTGCATACCGATGATTATACGGGCTATGTCTCGCCCTATTTTGTAATAAGCAAAGGCAAATTTACCAAGCATTATTTTGAGGGCGCAGGACGTATCGTGAGCAAATTAGGCAACGGAACCTTTGCACAGCCCTTGGGCATTACCGCTGGAGGTGTAAACTATACAAAGCTGACTGCCGAACAGCAAAAAGCCATGGACACCTATGTGCGAGCGTTGGGCGTGCCACCTGGGCCGCCCACCCAGCAAGGCATTTATGCCACACCAGAATTTACTGGTAATCCATACCCAAGTGACGTTTTAAAACCAACCGAGGAAAACCCAGAGCCCCAGAAGGCTGGCCCAGAAACCCTACCTGGAACAAAAACGGAGACGTGCCAGGGCCACCTGTACAGTTTGGCCCACCCGTAAAACCCGAAACCGTAAAACCTGCCGAAGGTTTTACAGGTATTGGTTTGCCCGAAAATGATATTTTTTATTTTCACCCCGATCATTTAGGAAGTACGTCGTATATTACAACCCAAAATGGAAGCATAAGTCAACACGTGGAATATATCGCTTTTGGAGAGATTTTGTTTGAGGAGCATTCCAGCTCGTTTTCTACGCCTTATTTGTTTAATGGGAAGGAACTCGATAGAGAGACGAACCTTAGCTATTATGGGGCTAGGTATTTGGATATGAAGACTAGTTTGTGGTTGAGTGTGGATCCGTTGGCGGAGAACTATCCTAATATGGGTAGCTACATATATACAATGCAAAACCCTATTAATTTAATAGATCCTACAGGCATGGCTTCGGAAGACCCACCAACTGAAGAGGAACTTAATAATATTGGTGTTGATGTAAGCAATATGGTAGATGGATACAACTGGACAGATAATGATGGAAGCTGGAATTACAACAGACAAAGCGAAACTTGGGTTGGACAAGGTAATACAGATTATAATGTTAAAGCAAGAACCGAAAAACTTGATGAAGTTGTTGTAACAGCAAGTCGTAAAAATTCTACATCTCTTTTTGGTAATATGTTAAATACGGCTTCAGATTTATGGAATAGTCCTAGTGCTAGAATGACAGTTCCTGATAAAATTTCTTTATCATTTTCATCTTCAGCAACTGCAATTATAGGAAAAAGCACCGATTTTTCTCTCAATTGGATTACAAGAGGACACGATGCACAATTTACCCCCTATGGAATATTAACAGTTGGCATGCAAGGTGGCACTAAGGTGTCAGGTGATGCTTTAATTAATTTTAATGCGGGTTATTATACAACTACAGATATGCGAAATTTACAAATAGGACAAGCTAGAGACGGTTTACTTGGATGGAGTGCTTATGGTAGTGTCGATGGTGGCCTTGGTTTAGGCGGTTCTATTACTGGTTCGGTTGGATTTCAAGATTTACCTTTTATTAGTAGGCCTACTTGGATTTCTGGAGGTGTAGGAATTGGCGCTTCTATTGGAGGAGGTGCAACTGGAGGAGTAAGTTACAGTTGGCCAATTGTTTCAAGTCAATTCAAAAAATAAATTTTAAATGAAAAAAAAATCAATAATGTTCTTGGTTGTTTTTGTAATAATAGTAACTTTTTCGACTATTTATTTTTCTATAAGGATAAATAATTTAGAAAAAAAAATGGAAATTGATTTTAAAGTAGAAAGAGTAGAAATAACACCTGCTTTCAGAGTTGTGTTGTATGATAAAAGTGGGAATAAATTGAGATTGCAAAGATTTGTTTTTTTTGAAAGACATGGGATTCTACCAAATGATATTGTAATAAAAGAAGCAGGTTCAGAAACTCTTAATGTCTATAGAATAGATAGTTTAGGAAATAACGTTATTCATTTAAAAATGAATATGGATTAAAATTTTCCGATCATTTAGGAAGTACGTCGTATATTACAGCCCAAAATGGAAGCATAAGTCAACACGTGGAATATATCGCTTTTAACTCCCTTTTTTATTGCTTTTTTGGAGTCGTTGAATCTCATAAAATCGATTTGGAGAGGTCTTATTTGAAGAGCATAGCTCGAGTTTTTCAAGTCCTTATTTGTTTAATGGGAAGGAACTCGATAGAGAGACGAACCTTAGCTATTACGGGGCTAGGTATTTGGATATGAAGACTAGTTTGTGGTTGAGTGTGGATCCGTTGGCGGAGAAGATGCCTAGTTTTGGAGGATATGTTTATGCTTTTAACAATCCTGTTAGGTTTATTGACCCAGACGGTATGGAGCCGGATGATTGGTATTTAAATTTAGATAATGGTAATTATGAATGGCACGATGGTTCTGCGGATAAAGCAGGATATTGGAATTTAGGTACTTCGACAGATGTGGCAGTAGGTAAAGGATATTCATTACAAAATAATGGCGCTTTTTCTGATAACAATACTGGTAGGTCATATGGAAAGGGTGATGAATTAGCTGTTGGCAAAACAGGCTCATTTATACAATCTAATGGGACATTTTTCGAAGAAACACAGACTTGGGTAAATCACAATAAATCAGATTTATTGACTTTTGCTGATGATTTAAAAACTGCTGGAAATGTTATTGCCGTAGGTGGATACGGTGCTGCAGTTGTCGGTTCAGCGGTTGCTGGAGTAGGAGCTGCGCCTGGAGCTGCAATTGCGGGTATTGGTAACGGAGTGGGTTTAACAGGTTCACTTTTAGAATTTGGTGTGAACTTAATGACGGAAGATTATGGTAATGCTGGAGAAAATGCAGCCTTTATGATTGGAGGACAAGCAATAGATATGACCTTTGATAGGATACTTCCAGGCCCTACACCGAATATTTCTAATGATGCGTATCATATATTAAAACAAAACTTCACTACCATTAAGCCGATAA
The DNA here is from genome assembly GCF_042427585.1 of Mariniflexile ostreae. Lineage (NCBI taxonomy): Bacteria > Pseudomonadati > Bacteroidota > Flavobacteriia > Flavobacteriales > Flavobacteriaceae > Mariniflexile > Mariniflexile ostreae. The sequence goes on from NZ_JBHMFC010000077.1 coordinate 114,481, forward strand.
TTATTGAAAATGCTTATGAACAAAAAAAACAGAAATAAAACAGCTCCAAATGACCAATTTAATTATAGCTATATTAACTTTTATCTTTTTTGTTTTACAAATTTTCTATTTAATCCATTGGAGTAATAGACGCGGAAAATTTAATAAAAGCGGAAAAGTTGAATTATCTGACACGTCGTCAATAGTTAAAATGGTTGCAGTATTGGCAGCTTTATTAATTAGCTCAATATTTTTCTTTTTGAATTTTTTAAATACAACCTCATAAACATATGGATCTAATATACAAATTGCTTGTACCTTTATTTGCGATATTATTTGGAACAGTACTTAAACTAACTAACCACAAACAAAATGAGAGTTTAAAAAAATACTGGTGGTTATTTGTAATGATAGGTATATCAATATTCGCTATTAGGCTTATAAATTATCTGCTCTTTGAATAAAACTTAAGCATACTTTATATCAACCGCCCACAATGACGGTTTCCTTTTGTCTTTTCCTGTAGAGAACTGCTACATCTGTCAGACTCTCTTTCTAGACTTTTAGTCTATCTATTTTAGGCAGTATCGGGTAAAAGCACGGCTGTATCTTATATAAACGTGGCTCGTAATGATAAACCTTTGTAGTGTCTTTTTTGACAGTCTTTTTCTCCTGTGCGCAAACCTCATAAAAGGCAAGCAGAACGATAAGTTAAATCAGCAATCTGACAACGTCGCCGCGTTCTTGCTGAAAGAACCCTTAAAGGTCTTGTTGGCAAATACCTTATCGATTATGCGGAAGATGTTCTGCCGACCCTTGTTCCTGTAAAACCTGCCGAAGGTTTTACAGGAATTGGGTTACCCGAAAATGATATTTTTTATTTTCACCCCGATCATCTCGGAAGTACGTCGTATATTACAGCCCAAAATGGAAGCATAAGTCAACACGTGGAATATATCGCTTTTGGAGAGATTTTGTTCGAGGAGCATAGCTCATCGTTCTCTAGTCCATATTTGTTTAATGGGAAGGAACTCGATAGAGAGACGAACCTTAGCTATTATGGGGCAAGGTATTTGGATATGAAGACTAGTTTGTGGTTGAGTGTGGATCCGTTGGCATGCAAGATGCCAAGTTGGTCTCCATATAATTTTGTTTTTAATAATCCTCTACGTTTCATTGACCCTTTAGGTCTTTCACCTGATGATATTATATTTAATTCAATTGATGATAATGGAAATAAGACTGAATTAGGCAGGATCGTAACAGATAAATTTGACCAAGAAATTAATATTGACCAAAATATTATTCCTTTTGATGTTCCAGAGAACTATGAACCAATAAGTGTAGATTTAGATGCTAATAAAATGGTTAGTAATGCTCTTGAAAGTACGGGAGTACAAGCTTTTTCATTAGATCTTTCTGGAGAGGCTGCATTTAAAGTAGGTGTGCAGCTTGAAGTAAGTTTGATAGGTATTGTTGCAGGTGACAACAAAGGAGATTTTGGAGTTACGTTACAGGGAAATGGCTTATTAGGACTTGAAGGAAGTGTTACAGGAAGTGCTTCTGCTTATTGGTCTTTAAACGGTCAAGATTTGTCTTTAGGTAATTTAAGAGGTCTTGAATATGGAGCACAAGGAAGTGTTTTCGGTGTGGCAGGTTCATATTTTGAAGGATTTGGTTTTACATCATCATACCCTTTTACTGAAAGAGTTTATGGAGGAGCATCATTAGGTGGTTCTTTGGGTATTCCTGAATTAGGAGGTAGTGGTTCAGGCTACATTGGAGTAAGTGATTTTATTTATAGGTCAGATAAAAAATAGGGTTTTTATGAAAAGGTATCTAATTGTTTTGACTATAATTATTTTTTATTCTTGTTCAGAATATAAAGGGGAGAAAGATAGTACCGCTTATGATAGTGTGGAAATTACTTTTGATGGTTATGGAGATTATGAGATTGATGGTAAATTAAAAATTTCAATAGCAAACCCTTTAGACGTAAAAGAGCTAAATCGCTTAAAAAATCAATCACAACGAAAATGGTTTGCTAACTTGAAAAGCACGGAGTTTTTTATGAGATTAGTTTATACAAACTCTAATACTGGGGAGCAATTATTAATCAGTATATCAAAAAGCACGAATTCCAGTCCTACAATAGAATATGGTTCGGGAACATTATTTGATGGAAAGTATAAAAACAGTGAACTTGTTAGCTATATTTCTTCTTTAATTAAATTAGATGTTATTAAAAAACATAAAGGAAGTTTAAGTCAAGAAGAATACAGTAATATTATCAATTAGCTTTTAGGTATTTAATTTATGAGAGTCATCTTAAATTTGGATGGCTCTTTATTACATAATGCTCTGAAGCTTAGTCTGCTTCAATAAAGCATCAAGGAGAATAAAAATGTATTATTTTTCGTTCTCTTTTAGTTGTTGGATATCAAAGACACGATTAATAATACTTTTTCTAAAAGTGTATCTGTAGCCCCACTTTTCGAAGAGTTCGTATGCTGCGCAAATACCTCTGGCTTTGCGTATTTTTTATGTTCTTGAAAATCAAAAATAGTGATAAAAGTCCCCAACTTTTACAGTAAAGATTTTAAGTCCGTCACAAAGTTTCCGTAAAATGACTTGGGACGAAGAAAACC
>NZ_JBHMFC010000077.1:117117-121097 GCF_042427585.1 Mariniflexile ostreae
TCAATACACCTATGATGCTGGTGGCGAACGCGTGATAAAAAGTGCTGGCGATTCTCAAAATGTTGCTATTAACGGACAAACGGCCGCCACCATTGTACATACCGATGATTATACGGGCTATGTTTCTCCGTATTTTGTAATTAGCAAAGGCAAATTTACCAAGCATTATTTTGAGGGCGCAGGACGTATCGTGAGCAAATTAGGCAACGGAACCTTTGCACAGCCCTTGGGCATTACCGCTGGAGGAGTAAACTATACAAAGCTGACTGCCGAACAGCAAAAAGCCATGGACACCTATGTACGAGCGTTGGGCGTGCCACCAGGGCCTCCCACCCAGCAAGGGATTTATGCTACACCAGAATTTACTGGTAATCCATACCCAAGTGACGTTTTAAGACCAACCGAGGAAAACCAAGAACCCCCAGAAGGTTGGCCCAGAAACCCTATCTGGAACAAGAACGGCGACGTGCCAGGGCCACCTGTACAGTTTGGCCCACCCGTAAAACCCGAAACCGTAAAACCTGCCGAAGGTTTTACAGGTATTGGGTTACCCGAAAATGATATTTTTTATTTTCACCCCGATCATCTCGGAAGTACGTCGTATATTACAGCCCAAAATGGAAGCATAAGTCAACATGTCGAGTATATCGCTTTTGGGGAGATTTTGTTTGAGGAGCATTCTAGCTCGTTTTCTTCACCTTATCTTTTCAACGGGAAGGAACTCGACAGAGAAACGAACCTTAGCTATTATGGGGCTAGGTATTTGGATATGAAGACTAGTTTGTGGTTGAGTGTGGATCCTTTGGCGGAGAAGTTTTATATGAATTCTCCATACATTTACGTAAGCCAAAAACCATTGAACTTGATAGACCCTACGGGCATGAGTGAGGAGAGTGCTGATGATTGGATAAAGAACTTGAATACTGGTGAAGTAAAATGGTTTGATGCCAAAGGAAAACAGGCTATAGATATGGCAGCTACACATTGGAAAGAGGGCAATCTTATTACAGGAGCAGATAATCCAGACAATTTTAAAAACCTGGGAGATAGTTACTTTGGTCCCACCAAAGGAAATATTTTAGATAAGACTAAAATATTAGACCAAAGGAAATCTTACTTACAACAAGTTTCTGCAAAAATAAATGATAAAGCAGGAGTAAATGTTGGAGATTTTGGAAATTTTAATAATATAACAAATGAGTTTTTATCGAGTAAATTTCTTGGAACTCCTTTTGGAAATAAAGAAAGTAATAGTGGTTCGGATATACCAGGGTTAGTTTGGGATTATGGAATATCTCCTAGTATCGATAGGTCATTAAAAAGAACATCTTTATCTAACTTAGCAAAAGTTGCTATAGGTATGTCGGCAACCGCAGTAGGTTATTTCCTTTCCTCGGAAACTGCAGGAAATGGCTCCGATATGGTTTCATATAACCGAGCGAATGCAATAAACCATTTTAAGAAAAAAACCATTAACTTTCTAGATGCTGGTACATTAATGAAAATAGCAACACATAAATTTTAAAATATGTCCTATATGTTTTTATCGTATTTAGGAGGTGGTATATATTGGATATTAATTAAATTTTGTAAAACCTCCTATACTCAAGAAATTTCTAACAAAAACATTGAAAGAAATATTTTTGTTTTATTAATTTTCATTTTATTTATAGCATATTTCTCAATAAAAATTTTTTAATGATACTTTTTGAAAAATTAAACAAAAAATTAATCCTAATTACAGGAATCGTATTAATTATAATTCTTATACGTTTTACAGGAATTTTAAAAACATATACCTTTTCAGCAAATACAATGGAACCTAATGTAGAACAAGGAGCGACATTATTCGTGACTAATATCCAGAAATCAGACATAGAAGATATTATTGTTTTTAATTATAATGATTCATTGATAGGTCATCAAGTTTTCGTTTTTAGGTTGATAGGAAAAACCAATGACATCATAGAGTTAAAAAAGGGTATTGTTTATCGAAACGGAAAAATTTTAAATAAAGCACAAACAGCGCACGATTATAAGATAACTAAAAATGAGTATGTTCGTATGAATAGCAATGAGCAAATTATTACTAATTATGATTTAATAAAAACAAATGGGGATACTCTTTTTGTATGTATTCAAGATAATTTAGCAAAAAAAAACAATTTAAATGATAGACGGTTTATTTTACCTAAAAATCATACAGATGAACACATAAAACGAATATACAATAACAATTGGAACAAAGATTTTTTTGGACCTTTGGTTGTCCCGGAAGGTAAGTATTTTGTTTTGGGAGACAATAGAGATAACTCTAATGATTCAAGATTTATAGGTTTAATAGATGAAGAACAGGTAATAGGAACTGTTATAGCAAAATGGTAATTAAAATTTGTTCTTCGTAACATATACATGTCGTAAAAAATGTTCGGATTCTTTAATTTACAATGCAGCCAAGTTTACTTAAGAAAAACCCCGATATCTCGAGCGAATCCTTTCGTGTAATTCTTAATCTAAAAGAATATATTTTCAACATCCTGTGATATTATTAGAAAACAAAACTTGAAATGAAAACTTATGTCAACACGTGGAACACATCGCTTTTAACTCCCTTTTTATTGGTTTTTTGGAGTCGTTGAGTCCTAAAAATCGATTTGGGGAGGTCTTATTTGAAGAGCATAGCTCGAGTTTTTCAAGTCCTTATTTGTTTAATGGAAAGGAGTTGGATAGAGAGACTAATTTGAGTTATTATGGGGCTAGGTATTATGATGCTAAGGTGAGTCTTTGGTTGAGTGTGGATCCATTAGCGGAGAAATACCCAGGCATTTCTTCTTACGTATACTGCTTGAATAATCCTATAATTTTTGTTGACCCAGATGGAAGAGATGCTAAAGTTGCTATTAAAGGGAATACAATGACTATTTCTACTACGATTTATGTTTATGGTTCTGGTGCAACAAAATCAAACGCAGCACTAATGCAAAAAAACATAATGAGTGCATGGAGTAAAGATGCAAGCGGAAACACATGGCAATACAAAGATGCTTCTTCAGGCAAAACCTATGATGTTGTTTTTGATGTAACCGTAGAGCAATACGACGCATCCAATCAAAATTCTGAACCTAGCTTACTCTCTGGCAGAAACAATCCTTTCAATACCGACAATTACGTTGAAATAGATAATAACTCTAAGAGGTCATTTGTTAGAGGTGGCGATGAAGGTACATGGAGAGGTAAAGGACGTAATGGGAAAACATTATCTCAAGATGATTCAGGTCCACATGAGTTTGGACACATTATAGGATTGCCAGATAGATATACAAATGGCAAAGGGGCAAATAAAGGATGGAAAGGTAACATTATGGCTGAACCAGCAATGCAGGGAGTGGTCGAACAAAGGGATATTAATAAGCTTGCAGCACCACTTGTTAAAGAATATAATGAGTCCTTGACTAAAACAGTTAATGATAAGTTGGGGACAAACCTTGAATACGAAACAAAAATCGACCCATGATGCACAAACTTTTTATAATTATTTTAATGGCTAGTATTTTTAAATCTTGTAATAGTCAGGAAGTTACAAAAGATAAAGCAATTAATGGTATGCAAGAATTGGAACTTGTAAAAAAGTTGAATAAGCCTAGACGGGAGACAATTATTCCTATTCATAAAAAAGTTAATTTACTTGAGTATCAGTCTGACTTATTTGAAATAACAAAAGATTTAACTGAAAGCGACACGATATATGTTAAAGAGTTATATTGGGAGCATAAAAAGACGAAACAAGTTGTTTGGTTAAAGAAAACCCACGAGAATTGGATTGTTTTTGATAATTTGATATGGTCAAATAAAATTCAGTTTTAAAAAAAAGAAAAGGACACTATCCTAAAATCTGTGTAAGTTCAAAATTTCAGGGTTAAATTATTTATAGTTTAATCCTGTTTTCAAATATAGCTAAAAATTGGTTTAGTATAATTCCC
>NZ_JBHMFC010000078.1:0-531 GCF_042427585.1 Mariniflexile ostreae
TGGCTGTGGACTTCGTAGTTACGAACTGTGCAACCTGAAATTGGCAGACATCGATTTTGATCGTAAAACAGTCTTTATTCCCAAGAAAAAAGGGAAGATCGACCATTATGTGCCTTTAAGCAAGTTCTTAATTAGAGGGCTAAACACGTACATTAAAACTGAAAATCCTCAAATCTATCTTTTCAACAGCCAGGTGACCAAAGATGGTGAACCACGTGGGCTGACGACAAATGGCATCCGATGGGTGATCAAGGAAAACCGCGGTAAGATCGGCAGTTCCAAAAAGATCACCGCGCATACCTTGCGGCACACTTTTGCCACACATGTATTGGAATATGGTGTTAATATTGTCAGCCTGAAAGAACTTCTGGGGCATGCACATATCGAGATGACCCTCACGTATCTTCATGTGGCCAATCTGCCCAGAGGTTCAAAGTTTTCTCCACTGGACAAGCTCTACGATTAATGCGTCCCCGACATACGGTGGCAGACATTTTAGAGATGGAACAGCTGCAACTTAAAGGTTTAAGC
>NZ_JBHMFC010000079.1:0-3259 GCF_042427585.1 Mariniflexile ostreae
GTAAAAAGCGGTGCAGAATTTCCAAGAGCCTATTATGTAGCCAATCAAAACAAAGCAGACGAAGCAGACAAAATTAACAGCAAAGGCAACCGTATCACAGCCCTGATGCTTAAAGTTGCCAAAGACTTAACTAAAGATAAAGAATTTGAGGCTAAAAATAATGCGGTTATTCTTGGGGAGGGGTTGGAAGATAACAGCGGGGAAAACAAATTATGTGAGTGTGAAGCAAGAGTAAGAGCATATATGAGAATGCTACGAATTGGAGAAGATACGGAAGGAGAAATAGGTTATACCAGATTGTTCGGCGGCAAAGACTTTACAAAATCGCCGCACAATAAGGATATGTCAGACCATCCACAAATAAAAGTGTATTGGTACACTAAAAAAGATGGAACAAAGGTCTATAGTTCAGCAGCTGGAGCTTACCAAGTAATGGGGTATACTTGGGGAGATAATAACATGAAAATACAACGTAAAGTTTATGGTATAAAAGATTTTAAGCCAGAAAGTCAAGATTTGTTTTGCATTATTCTATTTAAGCATGCACGCAAAGGGATGCTAAAATTAATTCTTGAAGGAAAAATAGAAGAAGCAACAGAGAAGTATGGAAGTTATGAATGGGCAAGTTTACCACCGGGAAGATATGGGCAACCTAATAAAACAATGAAAGAAGCTCTTGCCTTGTATGATAATTTTTTAAAAGAGGAGTTAGCCGAAAAAAGTGATTTACATCTTAAAAAAGGATTTTTAAAGAAGTTCGGAATTAGTTGTAAATGTAAGAAATTAAAAACAAGAGATACTTGTTCTGATTGTGAAAAGGAGCATGTAGATTTAACGGATGAAACAAAATGGGTTTCACAGTTTACATTAGAAAGGCCAGATCTTGCTTGTTGGAGAGCATGCAATAAAATTCTTTTAAACTATGGCTTAAAAGATGGTTCGGGAAGTAAAGATAGCCTTATCCAAACTGTACTTGAAGAAAATGACGAGTTAGTAGTGAAAAAAACAAGAGAAGGAGTGAATTATTTAGATGAAGAAATAAATAATGGCTTTCCTGTGTTAGTTGGTGTAGATCATACTTTAAGAAAAAATAAAACAAAAAATAAAGATATTAATGAGAAAACTACAGATCACTTTGTCGTTATTGTAGGGAGAGGATGTGAAAAGGGCAAGGTGTTTTATAGATACTTTGAAGTAGGAACTTACCCTGTCAATAAGGAACTAAAAGGTATAAATGAAAATAATAAACTTTATTTGAAACCGGACGGCAGGATTATAGGAAAATCTGCTGGAGGCTCTAAAACTTATACGATAACGCAAGTTAGAAAAAACAAACATTAATAAAATGAAGAACAGAAATTTATTTATTTATTTATTTATTTATTTATTTATTACATCATGTGAGACAAGTAATATCCCAGAAGCTTTATCAAATACAACATGGCAATTTATTAAAGATAAAAATAACGAAAAAATTAGACCTTGTGAAAAGAGTCTTTTAAGTTTTAGAATAAAAAATGACAGTCTTTATTTTTATAGAATGTCTGATGAAATTGAAAAAATAAAAAGTGTAACCGAAACTAAAAGCGGTTACATTATTTCTTTTGAGAACTTTATTGCAAATGCTGAATATAGATTACGATGGATAGATAAAGGAAAAAGAATAATTCTTTGGGAATATTATAATCTTGATGATAATGAGGTGAACTCTGATTTTAGCTTCTATACTATTGATTATAAAAATTACAATTCTTTACCTAAAGAAGAATGCATTAATTCGGAAATTGAAGACCCCATTTCTCATATGGGTTTAAATGACCAATGGAAAGTACGTTGTGAAGGTTTAGGGAAAATTCAAATTAAAGATAAGGAGGTTTTTATTGAAGTAAATTCAAATCAAATATACATAGACGCAACTTTAGGAAAAGTGAATGATTCAATATATAATATATATTTAAATAAGCCAAACGATTTAGGAGCTGGCGGTATGCGTTTAGATTGGGGTAGTTTTTCGAAAGATAGTTTAATTGGAAAAATCAATTATAATATAGAATCCGATATTATGAATTTTAATTGGCTTGGTTTTTACAATACAGAAACACATCAAAGGGATTGGGTTGAAAATAGTGATTTTCAATTACAATCTGAGCAACTAAAAGATATAAAACTAATAAGGTGTGATGAATAAAGATAGATAATAATATTGATGAATATAGTATACCAAGAGCCTATTACGTAGCCAATCCCAATAAAACAGATGAAGAAAATAAAAGCAACAGCAACCGCATAGAAGTCTTAATGCTAAAAGTAGCCGATGATGAAACTTTAGATGAGGCTACAGAAGTTAATAGTGCGGTAATGCTTGGCGAAGAGTTAAAGTTGGAAAAAATTGAACAAAAGAAAAAGTATATTATTTTCCCATTATTAGTAAAACCGTTAAACGACCCAAATAAAAAATGGGGTGAAAATTATTATTGGCGTGCAAAGCAAAGGGATAATCAAACTACATTTAATTCAGACAGAAAAGGAGGAAGAAAACACGCAGGTAGAGACTTATATCAATTTAATTATATAATGTCGTTTTTTTTATAGTATATTTACTAATGGCAAAACCACAAGATTTCACAATAACCCAAAGCATTGAGGAGCTTAAAGCACTGCGCAAAGTTCAAACTAATATAAAGTATGAAAAGCGTGTCATGTTTTTTAATCTATCTAAAGGAGAATAAGTTTAAAACGCGCCACGAGCTTTGTGATTATTTAGGTATCGATCCACGAACTCAACAACGCTGGACAAAACAGTATCTTGAAAATGGAATATCTTTTTTATTGACTGACTTGCCCCGGAATAAGAAGTCAAAAATAATTACTCCTGAAATACATAAGGAACTTGAAAAACGCCTGAATTCTAGCGATCGGGGGGGGGGTTGGGATATTGGGATGCGCAAGCGTGGGTAAACAATGAATTTGGCATAAATATACAATACCATTGGTTGCGTAAATATTTGATAAAGCATTTTAAGACCAAGCTTAAAAGCCCCCGTAAATCGCATTATAAAAAAGATGGAGAAGCTGAAAAAGCTTTTTTAAAAACTCCCTAATCACCTAGACAAAATTAGAATAAGGCTAAATAAAAACAAGTACAGGCAAGTAAACCTATACTTTCAAGATGAAGCGCGATTTGTTTTGATGCCCCATACAGGTAAACACTTAACAGCCCGCGCGATCAAGCCTATTGTCAAATATCAGCACATATTTA